>CAXTUE010000006.1:0-2857 GCA_964247355.1 uncultured Ktedonobacteraceae bacterium
ATCGGTCCCTACGACATGTTCAATTGCTGAGAGGACGTGATAAATCGGTCCCTACTGGTTGTTTTTTTGCGAACGTTTGTAGCCAATCGCACCATGCGTCGAGTCCTTCGCCGGTGCGACAGCTTAGCTCGAAGATGCGCAGGTCGGGATTGATCGCTCGTGCAAAGCGCTTTACCGCGTCCACATCGTAGTCGACATAGGGCAATAGGTCAGTTTTGTTAATGACCATGACCTGGGAAACGGCGAACATGTGCGGATATTTAGCGGGTTTGTCGTCGCCCTCGGTGGTGCTGACAACGACAACGCGCATATCCTCGCCGAGACTCCAGTTGGCGGGACAGACAAGATTGCCGACATTTTCAATGAAAAGCAGGTCAATACTGTCCAGGTTGATTGCCTCAAGAGCGGCACGTACCATATGTGCCTCAAGGTGGCAATTGCCCTGCGTGATAATTTGCACGGCGGGCGCGCCTACCGCCTCGATTCTATCAGCGTCCGCCGTGGTTTCGACATCGCCCTCAATGACACCTATTCCTAGACGGCCTTGTAGTCGCGTAATAGTTTTCTCCAATAATGTCGTTTTGCCTGCTCCTGCCGAACTCATGATATTAATGGAGCGAATGCCGCGCTCTGCCAGTGTCCGTTGTACCTCCTCAGCGATACCGTCGTTGGCGGCTAAAATATTTTGAACAATAGCAATCTTTGCCATAGTCTGGCCTCCTGGCCTCAAACAATAGGAAAACTGATGGTAGTGTCAGGCCGTTTCCATATCGAGCACTTTGAATTCTTTGCCCGAAATAACGTCGGCCTCCCATGTCTGGCAGGTGGGGCATTGAACAATGAAGTGCTTGACCGGAAACTCTTTGTGGCAGTGATGACACACAGCGCGATATGGCACTGTGTCGATGAGCAGTTTGGCACCGACAAGCTCTGGCTCCATACTCGCAACCATTTCAAACGAGAAGATGAGCGAGTCCGAGACCACACCTGTAGCCTCGCCAACCTGTATGCGTACATGAGAAACATGTTCTATCTTGTGTGCCTCGACCTGTGTCATCACCACCTGTACGATTTGTTCGGCAATCGCGAGTTCGTGCATTGTTACATCGACCGGATACGGATATAGCGTTGAATGTCCGGTATAAGCTGTACTAAGACGAACAGGCCAATTGCCAGCACGACTAAACCAACCATACGTAGATTAATAGTTACCATGAAATTCATCCTTTCTTTGTCCCGCTACTATATTCAGCGGGGTACCAACGTTCAATAAGTGTATCAACCATGTGTACTGCTCCGGCTATCGCGCCCTGTACCGGCTCACTCAAGCCCATCTGCATCTCATCGTGGTCGTCTCCACCGCCAAGCGTGGCGGGTTCACAGCCTACAAGAAATGTAGGAATGGGTTGTGCGCCAAGTGTGCGCGCGAAGGCAAGTACTTTTACAGGGTCCATGCTGTGTGCATCCAGTCCCACACGACCAGCTTGCGCACCCGTCTCAGGCGTTATGTTCGATAAATCCGGCTCAATCAGGTAGACGGTTCCTGGTTGACCGCCACGTGCGATGGCATCAACCAATACCAGCGTATCGTACGGGTCGAGCAGCGTGTATGCAAGCTCCATACCGCGAATACCAAAGTCGACAACGCGTACGCCCTGCGGATACTGTCGAGTCAGCAATTGTCGCGCAACCTCAACGCCGAAGCCGTCGTCGCCGAGAAAAATATTGCCGATACAGGCGATAAGGATGCGTTTTGGTGTGTCCTCTGATGCTGGTCTATTCACGGCGTCTGCTCATCCTCTAACAATGCAACCTCTTCGGGAAAGAAATAGAAAAGATGACCGGGCATAACGCGACTCTGCAACTGCATCTGTTCCAGGGCGGGATCATCATCCGCCGTGATGACCAGATAGATGCGGTTCTCGAAATCTTGCTGAATGACCTCAATCGTGCCAGTTCTGCCATCGAGGAGCGCATCGAAGGCATCAGCGCGTCTTTTCTTTGGACACATGCGGACGCGTGTTCCCGCTTTCACCTCTTTTCCACTTATAATAACAGACTCCGGTGGGAGGGAGTCTTCACCTGGAAAGCCTGGAAAATCCCAGCCGCCACTCCGTATCATGTCTTTTCTCCTTCGCTGACCGGATGCACGTCGCGGAACACGCCATGCATTTTCATGAATTGCGCGGGCGTCAGTGCTTCCGTGCGTTCCAGTATCGCGCGTGTGTGTTCGTCCTGCCGCATCTGCTCCTTCTCCTCATCGCTGAGTGTCAGGATACGGAGCGAGAGTATCTCGTCGATCTCGCCACCGTCAAAGAGTGGTCCGGGACTTTCTGGCGCGATCTGCGGATAATCATACAAAATGATGGGCGATGAGAGCAAGACATTGCGTTCGCCCTCGTTTCCGACCAGCACAGGCCATGTACGAATATTCTGGCATGCCTTCGCGTACGTCTGAAATGCTTCGGGCGTTTCCAGCAAAGAGACGAAGTTGCCATGACGTACATACAGAATGGTGTGCGTGGAGACAAACGATTGTAGCAATACAGCCTCGCGCCTGTCCGTTACTATGCTTGTGCTTGAAGTTGTATTCTTGATCTCAACGCTCAGTTTGAAAAGGTTTGTGTCAACTTGTTCTGCAGACAGGATAAAGGCTCCAGAGAGTGCCTGTTGCTCACGAAGCGTCTGTGCCGCGTCGACTGTGCGTGTGGCGGGAAACTCGATGGTTATGCGTTGCGGCGAGACCAGCAAATTCCGCAACAACACATCTGACGCCTTTACCTCGCGCTCTACACCCTCTTGCAGTGGTTCGTGCGCAAAACGGCTTGCCAGTCCCCACGCACTCGCGTTTGTCTCT
>CAXTUE010000006.1:2957-15899 GCA_964247355.1 uncultured Ktedonobacteraceae bacterium
TCCACGGTTCTATGCCGCCGCTTGCCTCGCTATACGTGCGTGGATAGACCGCGCCAAAGGTCCAGCGCGTCCGGTTCTTAAGCGCGGACTGGCGATATGGATAGAGCAGGTAGCCCTCGTAAAGAACCGCGTTAGCAATTTCCTTTACTTGCTCTAGCTTCATAGCTACACCTTACATTATCTAGCCTGCGACGTTGCAGGTAGGAACTATTCTTCTTGATACATAAATGCGGATAAGTCCGAGGTAGGGACCGTATTCATCACGTCCGTTTTGCCCTCTTCCACCGGCAGACGGACGTGATGAATACGGTCCCTACCTTGCTGGAATATTTTTAAACACCATTTTCACTCCCTGCTCAGGAAGTCGAGATTGAGGCGGCATTACTTGTCTGCAATAGCCGAGTTAGTGTATCTTCCCATGTGAGAAGGCCCTGTGCCATCTTGTACTGGTATAGAGAGTCAAAGACATCTTTCTGCATGCGAATCCAGGCCGTATTGGGAAAGTACGTGTCGATTACGCCTTTCCATATAGCAACTGGCATGCGATATGACGCCTCTTTCGACCAGGAAATCTGTCCAATCTGTAAGTTGCCTTCCTCGCCTTTGTAGAAGATGGTGCCGCTAAACAAGAAATTTAGAGGAATTTCACCGTCTTCCAGAGCATTGAAGTACTTCGTGCTCACCACTTCAAAGTCATAGATGCAGGGTACTGGCAAATTGACAACGATACTGCCTGTGAAGCGCGGAATGACTGTGGTAACGTTGGTCCATAGAAATGTACGTAACGTTTTGCCCCAGCGTTCCGGTTCACCGAACAGTTCGTGCAATTTCGCTTTTTCGTCAGCATTGTAACGGCGTTGCGTGACCGAGAGCATGATCTGCGTCTTCAGGCTAATGTTGTCTATCTGCTCTGCAGCGTTCTCATTTGAAATGCGCAATTTGAAATTAATCAATGGCAACACGCTATAGAGTTCAACCTCGGCATCGAGTATCTCAAAGTTCAGGTCTGGCATGTGCTCTCCTCCTTATTCCGGCCCCCAACGCTTTACAGCTAGCTCCGCTCAGGGTGCCGGAAAGGTAGGCTCTCCTCCTTATTCCGGCCCCCAACGCTTTACAGCTAGCTCCGCTCAGGGTGCCGGAAAGGTAGCATCAATGTGTTGAGCATTTTTAGGATTCTCAGTAGGTGTTGCCCTTTTGCGCAGGTTTGTGAAGAATTCCGCAATCGCTTGCCATGCGTCCTCGCCTCCACTCAAGCCGCGCCATTTGAGGCGAATCAAGCCGACAAGCTCATAGCAGATATCTATTGGAACGATGTAATGCTCTCGATAGCTCCCTGTGTTATTGTTGCCCACGCGATTGATAAGTAATGCCTCAACGTCGGGTTGCAGATCTTGTAGAACAGGATTGCCTTCGAGCAGTGCGTTCCAGCCTTCCAGATTGAGTGTCGCTTCGATAGCTCCGGCGGGACTTGGATAAAAGGCCATGAGGCGGTTCATGACCGAGCTATGGAAGAGATACACCATATTTACAGGCACTGTTAACTCTTCCCACTGCTCATCAGTCATCGAGAAATCCGACAGGAGCAGATAGCGAGATGGTACAAGCCGGTACTTGCCACTGCCAGCACCTGGATCACCAAAGAGAATCGAGCAAGGACGACAGACGCAGACCAATGCATTGTGCGAGAGTTCCAGCAAGTGCCGGTGATACCCTGGAATCCCGGCACTGCACAATTCACATTGCTCTACTGGCGGACGCATTTCTCGTTTACGTGCGAACTGACGTAGAATATCGAGAGGCGCAGACGCTGGTTCATCTCTATTATTTGAAGGTTTAGATGACGACATACAGGCCTACCTCGTTAGACTGGCATTTTCCTTGCGCTTGCGTGGAACGAATGTCACAGGCGTTACTGTTGCTTGCGCTGGTGGATCGACAACTCCCTCAACCTGTAGCCCATTCAGATCGGGAGCGGCCTTCGCGAGTGCCTCTTCGATTGCCAATTTGAGCGTCACGGTTGAGCCTGCGCAACCATTACAATTGCCATCGAGACGTAGATGCGCTATGCCATCTTCGAGCTTGACGAACTGCACATCACCGCCGTGTGTCTTGAGATAGGGACGCGCTTCATCTAATGCTTCAAGCACTCTCGTCTCAAGGTCTACGGGGTGTAGGCCATGCAGCATAAAGAGCGAACTGAGCAACTCGTCGCTTGCGAAGGTATCGATCAATGCGATACCCGACGCTTCCGAGTCAGCCGTAATTTCGAGAAGGCGTGATAAGCCCTCGCCATACATGTCTAGTAGTGCCTGCACGAGTTCTTCGGCGGTGGCACGAGTATGGGGATCAGGGAACGCGGCAACTTCCTGGATGAGCGTCTCGATACGTGTTGCGCGATCCTGAGATTCCTGCACTTTTTGGGGCATTAGATGTTCTGCCTTTCAAAACGTGTTCACACATGTATTATGGTGTTTGTAAATTTGGACTTTGTGGGTCCACCGGATTTTTAGGGTTGACGCCTGTCGAGTTGTCAGCCGTCGAGGTACCCGCAGGACGCTGTGCGGCACCTGTCGTACCAGCATCGTGGCGTCCCTCTTCTTTGCCTTCTTGCTGCGCTATTTCCTCACCCTTACGCGTCCCTGGTTGGTGAGCCGGATTTGTTTGAGTTTTGGGAGTTTGTTGCTCTTCCATGCTCTATGCTCCTATTGTTTTTGAAAAATACGCTGAGTATGTCTCCCGTAGGGACCGATTTATCACGTCCTTGTGGGCAATGGAGAAGGCAAGAGGACGTGATAAATCGGTCCCTACAGAATGTTATTGATGTACGCCGAACGTTGGTGAGAGAAGGGTTTGCAGTTGTTTCCCTTCGCCGAGATACATGTGAACACCGCATGGTAGACAGGGATCGAAGCTGCGCACGGCGCGCATAATGTCGATACCCTTGAAACTGTCGGGCGGATTCTCTTCAAAGATTGGCGTATTTTGTACGGCATCCTCGTATGGTCCCGGTGTACCATAGATGTCGCGTACACTACCGTTCCACGGTGTTGGTGGATAAGGATGATAGTTGGCGATCTTGCCGTTCTCAATCACCATATGGTGAGAAAGTACGCCACGTACCGCTTCGTGGAAACCGCAGCCGATGGCATCCTTCGGCACGTTGAACTCGCTCCATGTCTTAGTATGCCCCGCGTGTATTTCCGCGAGTGCTTTCTCTACGCCGTGTAGCGCGATGGCGGCGGCATATGCCTGGAAGTATGTTCGGGCGCGGTTGCGCTCGATAGCATTGCTCCACTTTGGAATATGCCACTCGAAATCAACGGCGGGCTTGGTGGCACTCTTGGGTAGTCGAATTTTGACACTATGGCCAGTCGACTCGACGACGCCCAGATTGACGATGCCCGCGAGGGCCGTTGACCACAGGCGAGCAAGAGGACCGCCGCCGGTATCCAGTGCGAGATAATCGCCGGTGCGCTTGTCATACCAGCGAGGGGACATGGTCCAGCTATATTTGTCGTTGAAGTCGCGCTTCTGAGGCTTTGGAATCGTGGTCTGGTTCCAGGGATGGCGTTTGTCAACCGGGTTGCCGAGCGGGTCGCGATCAACGAAGGTTCTCTGTTCCTGCCAGTCGTCGTAGTAGGAGCTACCGAGCAGAATGCGAATGCCCAGATTAATGTCTACAAGGCTCGTTGTTGCCAGTTCCCCGTCCACGACAACGCCAGGGGTGACGAACATGGCGCGGCCCCACTTGTCCATAGTGCGATAGTCATAGTCGCAGACATCGGGGTCTTGCCACGAACCCCAGCAGCCGAGCAAGGTGCGTCGATAGCCAACTTGCTCATAGCCGGGAAGGGCCTCGTACCAGAAGTCGAACAGGTCGTCGTGCATGGGAACGACCTTCTTCATCCACTCGACATATTTCATCAAGCGAACGAGGTAGTCCGTGAACAACTGCACGGTTGCGACGGTGCCTACGCCGCCTGGATAGAGTGTCGAGGGGTGGACGTGGCGGCCTTCCATCAAGCAGAAAGCCTCACGTGTATAACGGCTGACGTGTAGGGCCTCGCGGTAGAACTCTCCTACGAAGGGGTTGAGCGAGCGCATGATGTCGCCGATGGTGCGATAGCCGTGATCGGCGGCGTGTGGAGCCTCGGTCTTATTGGCCTTCTCAAGCACACTTGGATTAGTCTCTTTCACCATATGTTCGCAGAAGTAGACGCCGACCAGAATCTCATGAAAGATATTGTGGTCGAACATGTACTCTGCTGCCTCGCCCAAATTGACGATCCACTCGCCAAGTGCGGGAGGCTTGACGCCAAAGGCCATGTTTTGCGCGTAGACGGAGCACGTCGCGTGGTTGTCGCCACAAATACCACAGATGCGGCTAGTGATGAAGTGCGCGTCTCGTGGGTCCTTGCCCTGCATGAAAAGGCTATAGCCACGGAAGATATGCGAGGTGCTATATGCCTCGGCGATGCGTCGATTCTTGAAGTCGATTTTGGTATAAATGCCGAGACTGCCGACAATACGTGTCATGGGATCCCATGACATCTCGACAAGTTGTGACGGTTGCGCTGGGGTTTCTTCCCGTCGGATTTCAGTTGCCATGAAACGATATCCTCCTTATTCCGCAGCCCAACGACACGATAGTGTCTAGCTCCGCTCAGGGCTGCGGCAATGAAACTCCTTATTCCAACTGCCAACGCTGCTTCGCGCTTATCTTAAACATTCTGCAAGGCTCTTTCAGAGCTAGTTATCGCTCAGCAGAATGAGAAGAATGCGCAAAGTTTAGGCAGCAGGTAACGAAGCTCCTTGTTGTCTTGAGTTACGCGGCTTGGTGCCGGTTCATCATTTCCAGGTTGGCTTGTAGCCCGTGGTAAGTTGCTTACCCGTATGCCGCCACTTTGGTTCCTTGTTGAGCGTCTGGTTTGTCAACGAACGTAAGCCCTTCATAACTTTGCCATAGCTACTGATGACGGTAGAGGAAAGCTTCCCGCCCGGTGGCTCATCCATGAAGGGCATAAATTTATCTGGAAAGCCTGGCATGGTGCAGCCAATACAAATGCCACCGACATTTGGGCAGCCGCCAATGCCGTTCATCCAACCACGTTTCGGGACGTTGCAGTTCACGACTGGTCCCCAGCAACCGAGCTTCACAAGGCATTGTGGTGAGCCATATTCAGTGGCGAACATACCCTGCTCATAGTAGCTACCGCGATCACAGCCTTCGTGCACGGTCTTACCGAAGAGCCATGTTGGTCGCCCTTCGTCGTCCAATGGAATCATTGGAGCCATGCCAGCGACTTGATAGAGGAGATAGAGCAATGTTTCCATAAAGTTGTCAGGCTGGACGGGGCATCCTGGGACATTCACGATAGGAATGCCAGCCTTCGATTTCCAGCCCCAGCCAAGATAGTCCGCGACACCCATTGCACCGGTAGGATTGCCCTGCATAGCATGAATACCGCCGTACGTCGCGCACGTACCTATTGCTACTACCGCAAGAGCTTTAGGGGCAAGGCGATCAATCCAATTCGTCACTGGAATTGGTTGACCCGTGGCTGAGTCCACGCCGAGGGCTGCCCAGTAGCCTTCGGACTTGATACTCTCGTTGGGGACTGAGCCTTCAAATACCAGCACAAAGGGATCGAGTTCGCCTCGCTCCGCTTTATACCACCATTCCATGAAGTCTTTGCCCCACTCATAAGCGATCACCTTATTGTGGATATGCACTCTTGGTAGTCCTGGAATCGCGCCCAGGACAATATCTTCGAGGCTAGGTTGAGTTGCGGCGGTGACTGAGACGGTATCTCCTTCACAGCCCAATCCTTCAACTATCCAAATAACGTGGACATCTTCGACACGCGTTGAGGTTGCCATAATTTGATGTACCTCCTAATTCCGCAGATATCCTAAATTCCGAGTCACAACGTTGCTTTCGTTTTCCTTACTCATCATGCCAACACTGCTTCGCGCTACTTCGTCAGGCATGATGCAATGAAGCCTTCTAGGGATATACACTACTGTTGCCAAAGGTAACATAAAAATGTTTCAATAATGTTGTGAAAAATGCTGTTACATAATGAGATTTTGTGCAATGTTGAGAAAAGTACATCTAGCCAAAGCAAGGAAACGTAGTATACTCATACAATGAATACACACTTACTATAAGTTGTGTAAAAATCTTTCTCTGAAAAAGAGATGCATGTACGATCAGAAGGCGAGGATGCCGATGGAGAGTTTACGTGTGTATTTCTTAGGGACCTTCCGCTTGTATCGAGATGGTGTGTTGCTGACTTCAAAGGATTGGCAGATACGCAATGCAAGACAACTGTTCAAACTCCTATTCACTGAGCGAAATCACACGATTTCCGCCGATAGAGTGATTGATCTCCTGTGGCCTTACTCAGCAGAGCATGCACACAAAACGCTACGTGCTGCGATTAGTATTCTACGCACGGTGCTCGAACCTACACGTGAACCACAGGGTCCTTCTCGCTTTATACCGCGAGGCAGTACGGGTTATAGGCTGCAATTGCCCGAAGATAACAGCATCTGGGTTGATGTACTTGAATTTGAACGTCTGCTGGATGCCGCAAAAGGCAATTATGATAGCCCTAAAAAACGTAAGATTGTAGAGTCTGCGTTGCAGTTCTATACAGGTGACTATCTTGTAGAAGATGTACACGAGTATTGGACTATGGCCGAACGTACGCGACTCCGAGAACGCTATTTTACAAGTGTGCTTGCATTGATGGAGACGCAGCGCAAGCTTGAACTTCATAACGAAGCCATCGCTATAGGACGTAAGGCCCTCACACTTGACACGTGTCGCGAGCCGATTTATCCTCTCATTATGTATTGTCAAGCTACATTAGGTGACACAGTGGGTGCCCTACAAACATTCGAGCAGTGTCGCCAGGAATTACATACGCATCTTGGTGTCGATCCTTCTCCGCAAACGCTTGCACTGCATACCGAACTATTGCGCGGAGAATTTCGTCCTGCATCTCAGTCAGTGGTCAAGCAGACTTTTCGAGTTACAGCAAGTAATCAGGCTGTTCATGTGCAGTCTCCAGTTGCAAACAAAGACACGGCCAAAAAAAATGTCCAGGAGACACCTTTAGTCACGTACAAGGATCATTTTATGTGGCTAACGCAGCAATTGCGTTTCTTGAGAGAAGAGCGTACACGAGTCCGTGGTCCGCGTATTATTGCTTGTTCTGGCGAGATGGGAGTGGGCAAGAGCTTTCTGCTACGTAACATCCTGGACTACGCTCGAAAGCTTCCCGTAACAACGCTTACGACGACATGCCAGGAAATCGAACAGGGAGTAGCATTTGCATCGTTAACGGCAATGATAAAGGGTTGGCTTCGTGAAATTTCGGATGAAGAACTCGCTACTCTGCCCTCTACGATGCTTGCAATACTGGCGCATGTATTGCCCGAACTCCTGACGCGTCTACCAACACTTGTACCTACTGCATTTCTCGGTGCCGAACATATGCGGAGTGCTTTAATTACCGCGTTTGTAGACAGTATCAGTATGTTGAGTACCAAACACCCCTTGATGGTTGCGATTGATGATGTGCAGTGGATAGACGAGACTTCGCTAGTAGTCTTACATCGCCTTGCCTCACAGGTCCTGACTGCTGGAAGCGAAAGCAGTTCATTGCTCATCTTCTTTACCTATCGTTCCGAAGACATACTGGAACATTCGCTCCTGCATGCAACATTGCTCTCTCTTGGACGTTGTGCTCCCTTCCGTGCAGTACAACTGCAACGTTTTCAGCTTGACGAGGTAGAAGCTTATCTACAGAGTCATGACGCTACGCACATGCTTGCTGCTGAACAGGTGTATGCTGTCACGCATGGGAATGTGCTCTTGCTGACGGAAGCTGTGCGTATGTTTAGCGAGCAGCGTGGGCATTTTGCGCACCTACAAAAGTTACATAAGGATAATCTACTTATGAATGCACTGCTCCATTCATATACTGTACGGAATGCTGTGCTGGCACGTATTGCACGTCTCCCGCAGCGCGCGCTCGAATTGCTAGAATACGCAGCCGTAATTGGACGACCTTTTCCCGCCGGTCTGCTTGTTCCTGAACTGTCCTGCGATGATTACAAAGCCCTCGACATACTGCTGGCACGTCAATTTTTACGGGAGCAAGAGAGTGTAGGGCAAGATGTTTCCCTCGTATTTGTGCATGAGGTTGTAGCACAAATTGTCTACACTTCCTGCTCCGCCGTCAAACGTTCGCAGCTCCATCGTTATACTGCAGAGCAGTTGATCCGTTACTATGCGAACACAACGTATACGTACGCTTCTGAAATCGCCCATCACTATCGTTCTGCGGGACCTCAATATCAGACGCAGGCATTACACTACGAGGTACAGGTGGAAAACTTTTTGACGTGTGCTAATATACGAAGCATGTAGACAAGTGCTTTACATGAATTTAGAAATGGGAAGTGCGTATGCTAGACAAGATTTCAGTATTGCTTGTTGACGATCATGCTCTTGTACGACAAGGAATACGAGCATTTTTAGAGTTACATGAGCATTTGACGGTTCTTTGTGATGTCAATAGTGGCGAGATTGCTGTGGACATGGCGGCAAAATTTAAGCCAGATGTGGTACTTATGGACCTTGTAATGCCTGGTATTGGAGGAATAGAGGCAACACGACAGGTAAAGCAAGTAAGTCCGCATTCACAGGTTATTGTTCTTACCTCTTATTATGAAGATGAATATATTTTTCCCGCGCTAGGTGCTGGTGCGCTTTCATACGTTCTGAAGGATATTGGCTCCAATGAATTAGCTGATGCGATACGCAAGGCGGCACTGGGCGAGTCCGTGTTGCATCCTCGTGTAGCTTCGCGTGTGGTACAAGAGCTTCAAGGTAGTCTGAACACTGCGGAAAAACATTCCGGTTCTGGAATGATTAAGGTTCTCACTGGCGCTCAGAAAAACACTATTATTCATATAGAGAAGTTTATCACAATGGTTGGTAGTAACTTCGATAATGATATTATACTTGCCGGCACATCTGTATTACCGCATCATGCTCGTATTCTACAAAACAATGGGCTGTGGAGCATCGAAACAACGAACGCGAATGATACACTAGAAGTGAACAAGCGGAAAGTACAACAGGCGGTGTTGCACGATTATGATATTGTTAGTATTGGAACTGAGACAACATTCATATTTCTGCTTAGCCTTTCATCGCAAGCACTCAGTAATTCTATCGCTCGTAACACCCAACCGCTTATGGATGAGCACACCGTTATTCCTTCTGAGACTCCGTTATCATCCAAGGTACCTGTATCTAAACAGTCGTCCTCATTACAGCAGAGCGATATCCCACAGCAACCAGCACATCAGAAGCGTAGCAGGACGGACGCACTTCCTACTTTACACTTTGTTTCACCACAAGAGATAAGCGAAGAGAGTATACAGCAGCGTGTGGAAGTGGAAGGGACGATGGTGACGCCGATTTCAGAGATGGGTATGCCATTTCTTGAGATCAGCAGTAACACCCAACAAGAAAGAATGGTATTTCCACTCGTGAGGCACGTGGTAAATATAGGACGTGATGCATCGAACGATATTGTTCTCAACGAGACCTACATATCGAGTTTCCACGCGCAAATTGTATTTGAAGAGAATAAATTTATCTTTATACATCCACATCCATCTCGGCAACGAACTCGAAATGGCGTACTGTATCGAGGGCGTCAGATATCGGGTGGAAAGGCATTTCGTAAGCCGTTGACGCGTGGCGATATCTTCCGCATTGGAGATGAGAGTGGTACGTTTGTTTCTCTTGTTTACAACGATGGTAGTGGCGCATCGCAGGAGATGCTTCCTGATATTCGTCCAATTTCGTTGAATACTCCTGAAATTACTATTGGACGACACGAGGATAACGCGGTTGTTCTGAAACACCCACAGGTTTCTAGCCATCACGCTCGCCTTGTGCAAGAGGAAGGAACGTACCGTATTGTCGATCTGAACAGCACCAATCATGTGTATGTCAACTCTCTGCTTGCAACGAGTCAACTTCTCAAACGTGATGACGAGGTACGGATTGGGCCATACAGATTAACATTTACTGGAACAGAATTAACGCAACACGATGAGAGTAATGGTATCACTATCAACGCTCTACATCTCAAAAAGATTGGGAACAAAGGGGCCGTTCTGCTTAATGACATCTCTTTGTTCATTCCGGCACGAAAATTTGTGGCACTGGTGGGAGGCTCTGGTGCTGGTAAATCGACATTGATGGATGCACTTAATGGTCTGCGGCCCGCGCAAGAAGGGAAAGTCTTTTATAACGATCAGGATTATTATCGCAATCCCGCTATTTTTAGCCAGCAGTTGGGCTATGTGCCACAGGACGACATTGTGCATCGAGACCTATCTGTCGAGCGGGCGCTTTATTACGCGGCAAGAATGCGTTTGCCAGAAGACTTTACCAATGAGCAGATCGAGCAGCGCATTAACGAAGTACTCGACGATGTAGATATGAAGGATCGGCGCCACTTGCGCATTAGTAGGCTGTCTGGGGGACAGAGAAAACGTGTCTCTATCGCTCTGGAACTGTTGAGCAAGCCCAGTATTTTCTTTCTCGACGAACCAACTTCAGGGCTTGATCCAGGACTGGACCGCAAAATGATGTTTCTTTTGCGCAAGTTAGCCGACAAGGGGCACACCGTTATTCTGGTTACTCACGCCACCAATAATATCAATACATGTGATTATGTCTGTTTTCTTGCTCAAGGTGGTCGATTAGTCTATTTTGGAGCGCCCAGCGAAACACGGACGTACTTTGGTAAAACTGATTTCGCGGAGATTTATGCCACTCTGGAACCTACTTCCGAGCGTCCTGAAGCTCCTGCGGAGGCCGAGGAGCGCTTTAAAGCATCGCCTGACTATCAAAGTTATATTGTCGAACCCGCGAATGATGTTGCACGGAAGAATGGCAAGGTGCTTCAACATCAGAAAGAGCGTAAAAAAGTCAAGCGTGCCAACCCGTGGAAGCAGTTTCTGCTCCTCTCCTTGCGTTACATTGAGCTGCTTAAAAACGATCCGGGCAACTTGCTCATCTTGCTCTTACAGGCACCTGTCGTTGCGCTACTCCTGCTCTTATTGGTGAAATATGAGGTAGGAACAAGCGTGTTTAATCCTACCACTATTACAAAATGTCCCACTGCCGCAACCATTCTCACAAATACAGGCTTACCTGTAGTTCCTGGTCCCGCTAATCCTGTTGTATCAATCGATTGCAATCGTGTCAGCGATTTTCTCAAAAACGATACAGGAGGAAAAGTGTATGCCACAAAACGAGGTGGCGAAAGAGCGGCCTTACAAGATTTTATTGCTCTCGGTTCGGGTGCGGACGCGCAGAAGGTCCTATTTATTCTAGCATTCACTGCTGTACTGTTTGGCTCAGTAAACGCCGCGAGAGAGATTGTCAAAGAGGAGCCTATATACAGGCGAGAGCGAGCAGTGAACCTGAGTCTTCTACCATACATGTTCTCAAAAATTACTGTGCTGACACTCTTATGCTTGGTGCAAACAGCAATGCTTGTGCTTATAGTAGGCATCGTTGTTCCCTTCCAGCAGGGACTATTGCTACCCGCGCTCCTTGAAGTGTATGTGACAATTGCGCTCACCGCACTTACAGGTTTGATGTTAGGCTTAGCTGTTTCGACCATTGCTCCCAATACTGACCGGGCAATGAGCTTCATTCCCATTATGCTGATTCCACAGGTGATCTTTTCGGGAACCGTTTTTGCCTTTAAGGACTGGTTTACACAAATTCTATCGCTACTTTTTGCTTCACGCTGGTCTATGGCGGCACTGGGTTCATCAATTGGGCTACATAGTGACAGAATAGGAGGAGATAAGATTTATGGTGACGATTATATTTATCATGGCTTCCTCTTCTCAACCTACAATCAGGCTGATGCCATAAACTATCTGCTGCTTATGTGGGGTGCTCTCGTTGTGATGATCGTCCTTTTCGCTTGTGTAATTGGAATATTTCTTAAGCGAAAAGATATCAGGAGATAGCGTTGTTGGCATGGTATTCTAACAGTTGGTGCCCTAAACGAGAGTGACCCCTCGTGCGTGATACACTAGAGACGTTAAGGTTGCTCGTAGAGGTAACTTGTAGCGTATGATACGGGGCGGGAGGTAGGGACCAATTTATCACGTCCTTATTGCCTCTCAATTGCCAACAAGGACGTGATAAATCGGTCCCTACAAATCCGTGTCTTATTGGTAAGATAGGATAATCGGTATCAAAAGGAGCATATATATGACGATTGATACAACCACATTAACTCAACGTACAACGTGGAAAGCGTTGGAGGACCATTTTCAGAAGGTGCGGGACCTTCACCTGCGTACCCTGTTTGCAGAAGACCCCAAGCGTGGTGAGCGTTTCGCGGTTGAGGGCGAGGGCATTTATTTAGACTACTCGAAGAACCGTATCACCGGAGACACTGTACAACTTTTGCTGGCATTGGCGGAGTCGTCTGGTTTGCGCGAACGTATAGACGCGATGTTCAAAGGTGAGAAAATCAATGTCACCGAGAACCGCGCCGTGTTACACATTGCGTTGCGCGCACCAAAGGACGAGGTGATTATGGTCGATGGCGAGAACGTGGTGCCGGGAGTACACGCTGTTCTCGACAAAATGGCGACGTTCGCGAACAGTATCCGTAGTGGCGAATGGAAGGGCTATACGGGCAAGCGCATTCGCAACATTATCAACATCGGTATTGGTGGCTCGGACCTCGGCCCACATATGGCCTATGCCGCGCTCCGTTATTATAGTGACCGCGACATCACCGCGCGTTTCGTCTCCAATGTAGATGGAACAGATTTCGCGGAGGCAACACGCGACCTTGCTCCGGCTGAGAC
>CAXTUE010000006.1:15909-25804 GCA_964247355.1 uncultured Ktedonobacteraceae bacterium
TGTCATCAAAGACGTTCACGACACTGGAGACGCTGACAAACGCACGTTCCGCGCGTGACTGGTGCGTGAAAGCATTGGGTAGTGAGGATGCAGTTGCGAAGCACTTTGTCGCCGTGTCGACGAACCCAAAAGAGGTGGCAAAGTTTGGCATCGATACTCAGAATATGTTCGAGTTCAGTGATTGGGTCGGTGGCCGCTACTCGTACGATTCCGCTATTGGTCTCTCGTTGATGGTGGCGATTGGCCCGGAGCAGTTTAATCAAATGCTGGCGGGCTTTCATGCGATGGATGAGCATTTCCGTATCACACCGTTCGAGCGCAATCTGCCGGTGCTGCTAGGCTTGCTTGGCATCTGGTACAACAACTTCTTTGGGGCGGAGACGGTAGCGGTATTGCCTTATGACCAGTACCTTGAATACCTCAGTTCCTACCTGCAACAGCTTGACATGGAAAGCGACGGCAAGCACGTTGATCTGGATGGAAAAACCGTCAACTACCAGACGGGTCCAATCATCTGGGGACAGCCGGGAACCAATGGACAACATGCATTTTACCAGCTCATCCATCAAGGCACGAAGCTTATTCCGTGCGACTTTATCGGTTTTGAGCATTCGCTGAACAATCTGCCGCCGCATCACGATTTGCTTATGGCAAACTTCTTCGCACAGACCGAGGCCCTTGCATTTGGCAAGACCGAGCAAGAAGTCGCCGCCGATGGTGTTGCCGCCGCTCAGGTGCCGCACCGCACCTTCGAGGGCAATCATCCAACCAACACGATTCTTGCCGAACGGCTCACGCCTGAACTGCTGGGTAAGTTGGTTGCGCTCTATGAGCACAAGGTCTTCACACAGGGTACCATCTGGCATATCAACTCATTTGACCAGTGGGGCGTCGAGCTTGGCAAAGTGCTAGCTCAGCGCATCATTCCCGAACTGCAAAATGCCGAGGAGCCAAAGCTGACACACGATAGCTCGACCAACACGTTGATTAATCGTTACCGTAAGGCGAATAATCGGTAGCATCGTCTGTAGGGGTCTAATTCATTACACCCTGTTGGCGATTGACTATGTTAGAGGGATGTGAAACGGTCCATCAATCCTGTAAACAAGGTCGATTGCCACGAGGGTGTAATGAATTAGACCCCTACGGATGGTTGCGTTCCTGCACAAAGAAATATGGAGAAAACACATATGGAAACAATCTCACTTGAATTCCTTTCAGATACAAAAGAGCACCTTAAGACGCTTGAGCAACGACTGAAGCATATACATAATATACATGTTGATCTAGTCGAGCCGCGTGACACAACGGCACCGGCATTAGTTGGTATAAGTATTAAGGAAAATACGCAAGAAGTGATACAGAGCGTAGCGCAAACGCTTTATAGCTTTCTGCGTGAGGAACAAAGTACACAAGGGCAAAAGAAAATCTATCTGGTCACTATTGAGGGAGACCGTGTGGATATTGAAAATATGCCTGTAGAGAACATTTATCAAATCATTGCGGCGGCGCGAGAGGGACAATAGAGCGGAATTGCAACCGAAGCCATACTGTTATACGTGTTAGAAAATATATTCGAGAACACGAGTGTGCAAAAGGGACATCATGGTATGACTGAGGACTTTGGATTGCAAGAGGATGATGGGGGCAAACTATACTTTTTCACAGAGCGTAAATTGTATGAACTTGTCTATAAGTGGGTGAACACACGCGACGAGCTTGGGGATGTTTTGCCGAAGGAGCAGTGGATACCGCAGTTTCTGGGGCCATTACAGGAGCTAGCGTTCAAGGGCGGAGAAATGATGCGAGTCGTCAAAGATGTGCAGGAGGCTCGTGCTGTGGCAATCTCTGTCGTGCCTTCCAGTACACAGGATACCGGGGCTGAGCGTATCGAGGTGAGTGGTACAGAACTGCCTGTCTCGTTAGTCTTCGTTGCGCCATCCCAGTCCCCGACTCCTACATCACGAAAAACGCCTAGAGGCTTGCAGGACGAGTTATTGGGTGAACCTCCGGCTTATACAGTAGGTGCAGTTGGGCGCGAACATGTCGAGCGGTATGATGTGATGGAGGTTAATCGTGCATGGGCCGCGACTACTGAGGTGGAGACACAACTGCCATATAAACAAGCTATGGATGCGGCGCAAACGCTCGAAGAGGCGCTCCTTTTTCGTTATTATGGCGAGACGGTGACGCCACCGGGGAAGAAGCGCGACACACTTGAATGGCTCAATCCGCAATACGTGCCATGGCAAGAGACGCTTGGCTTTTTCTTTCGCGGCCTGTACTTCGAGACCAGCAATGTAATAGAGGTTCCTGGTGAACAGGGTTCGGAGCAAGTGCCTGCGGAGGTATATCTTGCCACGACGTTTCAGGTTGAGCGTGATGGCCGTAGCGTCAATAGCTATCGTCCGTTTGGGCAGCGCGAGGATGCTGTGACCTGGATTCGCAGCACACAGCATGTCAAGGCCAGTATTACGCGTTTAGTACCCGATCCCGGTAGCACCAACTGGTTTGTTTTAAGCGACCTACAAAATCTCAATCCGCTTGGCTTCCGGCCACAGGGCGAGGTCGAGTGGTTGAATTAGGATACAAAAACAGCTATGCAACGCTCAATGTTGCATAGCTGTTTTTGTATCTCTTCTATTTGAGAGCAGTCATTGATGAGAAGCCTGAACCATTGTTGTACAATACAAAGTTCGCGGTTGTTTGATGGAAGAGAAGATCGGTATCTCCCTGTACGTGGACGATGATATCTTGTTTGTTGTCTCCGTTGATATCTTTTACCTCTAAGGTGACAACGGCTCTATCTGCGTTTGACCATAACAAGTGTGGGCCTGGAAAGGCTTTGGCGTGTGTGATGTCGCCACCGGGCAGTTCGAGAACATCAATGCTCCCATGTATGTTGGTCGCGATAAAATGGGTGGGGGCACCCGTTGAATCATGATCGCCAACAACAGCTTCCAGGTGATATGTCCGTGTACCAGCACCATAGGCCCAATCGTTGTAGAGATTTTTGCCGCCTACCCATGTCCCGTACAAAAGCAGGTAACAGGCGATAGCGATAAGCATGGTGATGCCAACCGGAACCAACCAGTGAAACTGCCGTTGCTGAACTTGCTCATCAAGTTGTGAGGTGCTACGTTGTTGAGGAGGTCGCTGTGTCGCGCCTCTTGGCTGTGTTGGTTGCCGGAGTGCAACCTGTTGTTGTGTTGTGTGCCGTACCGCTTCTCGCGACTGTGTTGGTTGTCGTGCCACTTCTCGTGATTGTGTTGGTTGCCGTACTGCTTCTCGCGATTGTGTTGGTTGTCGTATCGCAGCAGACGGTTGCTTTGTATATGGACCAGTTGTTTGTCGAGCGGGAACTACACGATTGCCTGTTGGCCTCGGTCTAGGCTTTGGTTCAAGTGCAATAATCCCCTGCGTATCATAATCGGTACGTGCGCTTACAACATCTTCGTCAGACATGCTATCGGTTGTAGGTATAGGTCTGGCTGGATTTGTGCGCGGCACACGTCTAGGGGTTGTAGGATACCGTGTATCCACTTCGTCAGTTGTATCTCTGAGATGGTCATGCCCATCTCTTCGTATGGGTAAGCGTTGCATGGGCATAAACGAATAAATCCCTTTCGTATAGTAAGATTATTACGTTTGAAAAGTAACTTTGGTTGCTTGCGCTAAAGCAGGCGCAACAAAGAGTGCAGCGCACAGTCAAGGCGCGACCAAAAACGTATTTATGTACATAGAAAAGTTTGGAAAAGTGTCAGGAGTAGGAATGTAAGCGAAATGCGCGTTTTACTCGGTGACAAGAAAGGTGAATCTTTTCTCACTCTACGTATTGTAACACACATATGTATAAAAATATTCCTGATGTATATTTGTAGCCGATGTGTGTAAGATATAATCTTACTATCATCAAACGTTCTGATTCTCGTACAAATTAAGAAGGAAGAAATAGATGTTTGCACCTCTTTCACAAGAAGACGAGTTCTATGATGTTGTCGTCGTTGGAGCTAGTTTCGCGGGTCTAAGTTTTGCTAGTGTAGGGGCGGCTTTAGGATTGCGCGTACTGGTAGTGGAGCGAGACGCGGAGGTTGGCGGGGTGGTGCGTACAACAGGTGTCTTTTTCAACGATGTGCTTGATATTCTTGATGTGCCGCATCGCTATTTGATGAACGCTGTTCGCCGTATTCATGTCCAGGCACCTCAGCAGGAACCGCTTGATATTCAGTCAAAGGCATATCGTTTTTATATGGCTGATGTACCAGGAGTATTGCAATGGATGGCGAAGCAAGCCGTAGAGCGTGGAGCGGAGGTTCGCTGTGGCGTAAAATTTCAATCTGCTACACGCAACTCGAATGGTAGTCTGCACATTTCCCTGGCAAATTCCGCGACGCCCCAACGTGTTACTACTATCGCGACACGTTTCGTGATTGGCGCCGATGGTACCCGTTCGCAGGTTGCCAGGAGTTTTGCGTTAGAGCAGAACACGCGCTATCTGGCGGGCGCGGAATGGTTGATTGACAATGTGCCGCTTGATGGCGAGACGTTTTATCTGGTGATGGACCAGCAACTTGCCCCCGGCTATTGTGTGTGGCTGGCGCCACATGGCTCGATTACCGCGCTGGGAGTCGCGGGCCATCCCCGTGTGTTTAGCCCAACGACTTCCATACGCACCGCGCAAACGCTCTTTCAGAATGTCGCCGACCTCAGCAATATGCATGTTGTTGAGCGCAAGGCTGGCACCATTCCAACTGGGGGACGCCTGAAGCACGTTTATCGTGACGATGAGTTAGGGCGTGTCTTGCTGCTTGGCGATGCCGCCGGTTTATGTGGCGCGGCAACGGGTGGAGGTATCTATCCAGCGCTCATCAGTGGTCGCCTTGCCGCGCATGCCGTGGCGAGTGAGCTATTGAATAATGAGCGAGGAGCGGTCAAAGCCTACCTGCGTAACCTCTCACATGCCAACCGTTTAGGCGACTATCTGCGCATCGAGGACTGGTTGCGCTGGGTGTTGGATAGTATGCGCTCGAACGACGATGTTGGCATGCTCTACGGGCTGTTTCAATCTGAGGAGGGGCGACAGGTGCTGCAAAAGGCATTGCTGGGCGTGCCAATCATTGGTATGGATAGCAGTTTTTTCGCACTGATGCGTAGTCTGCTTGGCAAGCACCCACGCCTCTATCGCTCGGCAGTACAGGCGGTAAGCGCACGTGTTGGCTTGGAACTACAGAAAGCAATTGGATGGTGACGCGTTGTATCTATGTCTATAATGTAAGGGTACTATTGTTGGTGCTAAGTGTTGGATGTTTTGTCAAGAAGTACAGGTTTGCAAAAGAACGCATGATATGACGTGTAGACTATTGTTAGATGGAACTCTCTGAACGAGAAGAGGGTCTGTAGAGACTAATGATGCAGGGTGCGAGCATACGACTCCCACAAAAAATCAATAGAAAACATCGTCGAAGGGAACATACTCATCATGCACGATACTGATTTCTCGTCTGCGCAGGTGCAAGACGTGCCGCAGCCGAAGCCATCGTATGCTAAAGTTCGTACCCGTGTGCTTTCAAGCCTGTTTGTGTTAGGTGCTGGCCTGGTTGCGAGCCTCATGACCGTATGTGTTATGGGCGTCCTGCGTATTGCGGCAGGCATACCAACGCCTGTGGAGTTGTTCAGCTATTTTGTGCTGAAACGTTTGACGGCTCCGAAGTTTGTAGATGTACAGATTGCCTTTTCACCAAATCCGAAGACCGCTCCTCTGGGTCTTGCCGTGCTTGGGATGATCACTGCTGGCACGTTGATTAGTTTAGCGTATGCTCCACTTGTACGTTTGCGGCTTCCAGTAGAGAGCTACCGACCACGAAGGCGTGAGTGGCTTACCGCATTTGGCATCGCGCTCGTATTGGTTCTGATCGCTGCTATTTTGTTTCATGAGGAACTACGACAAAATCAGTTTGGCCTTCCAATACTACAATCAACATTGCTTGCAATTCTCGGTCTCGTGCTTGACTTTGGTGCATATGCCGTTGTGCTGTGTTTAGGATATCGTGCATTACTACCTAAACAAGCAACTTCAGGAAATGCAGCGGCTGGCCGTAGACTGCTCTTATCGCGTGCTGGCGTCGCTGTGTTGGGCGCGGGTGCGGCGGCGGGAACGGCGGGTGCGATAGGTCAGTTTCTTAAAGGCTATACAAGCTATGACGGTATTCGTACACCTTCGCCACAACATATCACGTCGCCAATCACGCCCAATGATCAGCATTATGTGGTCACGCAAAACACGGTGGACCCGACCGTCAATGTTGCTTTATGGCAATTGGAGGTGACGGGTCTGGTAAATAAGCCGGGGACATATAGCTATGATGCGTTGCAGAAATTGCCCTCGACCTCACGCGCGATTACGCTCGAATGTATCGCTAACGAAGTTGGGGCGCACCTTATGAGTACCGCAATCTGGCAAGGTGTAGCACTCAGTACGCTACTTGAGCAGCATGGCGGCCAGAAGAGTGGCGCGAAATACGTCGCGTTTTACTGTGTCGATGGCTTTACCGTCTGTTTACCGCTTGCGGAGGTGCTTGCGGTTGATACACTTCTTGCATGGCGTATGAATGGTGAGGTCTTACCACAACGTCATGGCTTTCCATTGCGGGTGCTAATTCCTGGGCGCTATGGTGAGAAGAATCCGAAGTGGCTGACCCGTGTCGAGTTAACCGACACCTTTGTGGGAGGGTTGTATTCGGATCAGGGTTGGTATGACGGTCCTCTGCATCTTACCAGCCGTATCGACCGCCCGATGGGGACGGTGATGGCGGGGCAAGCTGTTGAGGTCGGAGGTATTGCCTTTGGAGGCAGCATGGGTATTCAAAAGGTAGAGGTCAGTACGGACAAGGGTGTTACATGGAATGAGGTAACGCTGCAAACGGCTCTATCTAAAGATGCGTGGGTGCTCTGGACATGGCAATGGACGCCACCGGCACGGAACAAGTATACGCTTGTGGTGCGGGCCACAAATGGCAATGGTGAATTGCAGGAAGAGAAGAAGCAGAGCACCGTTCCCAACGGCTCCAAAGGCTATGATATGGTGCAGGTAGAGGCCATATAGTGGTACACTGTAGTTAAAGAATTTGTCTGTAGGGACCGATTTATCACGTCCTTGTGCCGAATCGACTGCGGACGTTATAAATCGGTCCCTACCATTGTTTACGAGGACAAGCGCAATGACGTACAAAAATATTAGATTGTATGGAGCCGATTGGTGTAGCGATTGCAAGCGGAGCAAGAAGTTTCTAGGTGAGCAACGTATTCAATACCAATATATTAATATCGAGGACGATCAGGAAGGGCAGGCATTTGTACAGCGTGTCCAGAACGGTGGCATGAGCATTCCGACGATTGTGTTCGATGATGAGTCTTTCCTGATCGAGCCATCGAACTCACAACTGGCAGCGAAACTGGGGCTGGACATCAAGGCCAAATGTGAGTTTTATGATCTGATCGTTGTGGGTGGTGGTCCAACCGCGCTGACAACGGCGATTTATGCAGCAAGAGATGGCTACGACGTGTTGGTGATTGAGCGCAGTGGTCTTGGTGGGCAAGCAGGTATTACTGAGCGGCTCGACAACTATCCTGGCTTTCCAGAGGGCGTCACGGGTGCAGAGTTCGCGGAACGTGTAATTGAGCAGGCCAAACGTTTTGGCGTCGAACTGCTCTCAGCCCAGAATGTGGTACGCATCGGGGACGACCTGGATAAACATTTTGTGGAGATCGACACGGGTACCAAATATCGCTGTAATGCCATTTTACTCGCGACAGGCTCGGTCTATAAGCGGCTAAGTGTACCGGGGGAAGAGGATTTTATCGGCGCAGGCGTCCATTTTTGCGCGACCTGTGATGGTCCTTTCTACAAGGGGCGCGAGGTCATGGTGATTGGTAGTGGCAATAGTGCTGTGGAAGAGGCGGCATTTCTAACGCGTTTCAGTCCAAAGGTCACGATACTGGCGCGAGGCGAGAAGCTTTCGGCAAGTAAAGTTGCTGCGGAGAAAGCACTGCACTCAGAGAGTATGGAGGTACGCTTCAACACGGAGGTTGTCGAGTTCAAGGGAAATCACAATCGTCTTGATACAGTTGTCGTGCGGGACCGCAAAACAAACCAGACGGAGGAACTGCATCCCGCTGGTGTGTTTGTGTTTATCGGTCTTTCCCCCAATAGCGCATCGTTCAAAGATGTGGTTGCGACAGATGAACTTGGCTTTGTACTGACAGGCATGGACTTGCAAACAAATGTAGAAGGTATCTTCGCGGCGGGTGATGTGCGTGCTGGTAGTACTAAGCAACTAGTAAGTGCGGCAGGCGAGGGTGCTACCGCATGGCACGGCATTCGGGAACATCTGATTGGTCATGCCGAAGTGTTTGTAGCTGAAGCATCTCATGCATAATGAAATACGCTCCTCTGCATCTAGGTCTGTATAGGCTTAGATGCAGAGGAGTGTACTTTTTTATTTTGGCGTTGCTTGCTCATTAATGTAGCGCTCGACGAAATCGCCGACAAAGGGCATTTTATAGTAGCGACCACGCAATGCGTTTACAATGCCCATAAACCAACCTGCAATGGCCATGAGCAGAAGCAGAATGAAGATAATCCATGCTATGACAAGAGGGACAAACAAGAGAAAGCTGAAGTACTGTTCGTTATAGCCCATGCCGTAATTGATGAAAATACCCACTATAAAGCCAAGTACACTTATGCCTCCGAAGAAAAGAAGCGACTGTAGAGCATGAAAGCGCACGAAGCGGTTGCGCTTCTCCGCGAAGAGAAAAAAGACGAAGCCCGTAACCCAAGCGAAGACATAACTAATGGCTGCCGCAAGTCGCTGCCCGAAGGGGATAGCAGGTGTATAAGGCATCCCAAAATTGTTTTCTGAGAGCGAACTGTAGTGTTGCTGTGTTTGAAATTGCTGGGCAGAATAGCTATACTCCGGGTCTTGCTGCTGTTGCTGTTGAGCGCGCCCGGTTTGTGTATGTTGTAGTTCTTGCTCGGCATTATGAGTCCAGTCCATAAAGGTACTCCTTATAAAACATTCTTCTGTTAGAAGTAATGCGTACCATTGCCTATTTGTTTCCAGTGTATGTCAGAAAGCTTAAAAAATACAATACTTCGTATAAAGCAATGGCGCGAATATTCTGTAGGGACCGATTTATCACGTCCTTTCAGGCGTTACGATTGCCAACAAGGACGTGATAAATCGGTCCCTACAAGAAACCGTCATGTACTCTTAGATAGCTGATATACGTGTTTGTGGTACATAGCGTTGTAGCTTGCCAGCGCGAATGCGAGCGAAGATGGTGCAATAACGCTGCGTCTCTTGCTGGTTGGTTGTCGCTACACAGTCGCCCAATTCCAGGTCCTTGTACATAATCGTCTCCCACGCGATGGCACCATTAGCCTCGACCAGGAAATTCTTTTTGAGATCGTTGAAGACCGAGTTGCTGGGTAGTTAGTAAACTTGGATACCTATATTTCAGAGTATAGCTAATCTATTCATCTGTTGTCAATAATAATAGACGCAATACAGACATGGCAATACAAATAAGTGTGCGACAAGCTTCCTAGCTTGTCGCACACTTATTTGTATTGCCAGAACAAATCCTATAAGAGTTTTTTACTCTTTAAGTAGTCTGTTGCGACCTCTCGGACAGCTTGTGTGACTGACATGCCAGTTTTTTGCTTGGTTGCGACTTGCTGACGCCACTGAATGCTATCCTCTGTGGTTAAGAAGGGAGCAAGTGGGTTGAGTGCCTTCGTGATGCCTGGATATTTCGCCAGTACTGAGTCACGAACGATAGGAGCGGGATTGAAGGCTGGAAAGCCATTCTTGTCGTCCTTCAGGAAAATGAA
>CAXTUE010000007.1:0-8373 GCA_964247355.1 uncultured Ktedonobacteraceae bacterium
TTGTAAGCCCTGCAAGTGGAATGCTTTTAGATGTGAACGAGTCTTTGAATGCCTTGACTGCCGAACCACTCATTGAGCACCTGACAGCAGCATTTCACGTTCCAGCCGTGCTTGAAAATGATGCTCGCATGTATACGCTTGGAGAATTGCTTTATGGCGCGGGACGAACGGTACAGAATCTGGTGTGTGTAACGCTTGGTACAGGAGTTGGTACAGGCGTTGCGCTTGATAGGCGAGTTTTGCGTGGCCCTCGTGGGCTTGCAGGCATTTTTGGAGGTCATCTCACGCTCCAGGCAGATGGCCCTGCTTGCACCTGTGGCAATAGAGGTTGCTTAGAGGCATGTATAGGAACTACGGCGTTACAGAGGCAAATGAGAGAAGTGCTTGCAACTGGACGATCCTCGCTACTGCACGGCAGCCCTCTCACACCACAGCGTCTATTTGCTGCTGCGGCCAAAGATGATGAAGTGGCATGTGAGATAGTAGAACGCTTTGCAATGTGGTTAGGGGCTGGCATTGTTTCGCTGATTCACGCGTATGACCCTGATCTGGTTGTACTAGGCGGCGGTATTATGGGCGCGGCACAGCAGTTTTTGCCAGTCGTTCAGACATATGTCGCAGAGCATACCTGGATGTTTTCATATAGACACGTACATATTGTGCAATCAGAACTGGACGATGGAGCAGCATTATTGGGTGTAGCTGCACTCGCTTGTCGTCGCCATATTTTACTGTAAAGGACATGATGCATATGGTTTCCTCATCCCCGGCTTCCTACCGTACTCATCCCATTCATATCTTTCCCTGGTTAGATGTGCATATGGGTCATGATGCGCTTGCTGAAATGCTCTGTCAACAGGTACGTTCATCTCCTGATCGACAACTCCTCGTGATTGATGGCTTTGTGGGGGTACAGTGGGAGATATTTATCGCGGAACTGCGGGATGCACTTAACCAGCGTACTCGCACACGCTGGTTTTCAACAGAAGCGTGTTTTCGTCCTGCTCACGAGATTGCGGAACTGCTGGCACCGTCACTCACAGAGGACCCTGTTTTTGGAAGACTCTTTCATGGGCACCTGAAAGAACTTTGGAGAACGGAGAGCGTGGTGGAACTACAGAAGGCCCTTGAGACAGAGGATTCAGGGGTCCTTACCATTGTCTATGGTTGCGGCGCCTCATGTATCACCGACGTGGGTGTCCTCGTGTATATCGATGTGCCGAAGGATCGAGGGCAACAGTTGGCGGCACAAAAGGAGATAACGAATGTGGGTGCCAGTGAGCCAGAGGCGTTTGCGGCCATGTACAAGCGTTTCTACTTCGTCGATTGGCCTATGCTTAATAAAATAAAGCAAACAACTCTACGTCGTATGAACGTACTGGTAGATGCCACTGAAAGTGCTGCCCCCTGCTTTACGCAAGGTTCACTGTTTCGTCATGCCCTGCACGAACTTGCTCTACAACCTTTTCGCCTCAAACCGTGGTTCGCCCCTGGTCCCTGGGGTGGGCAATGGATGAAAGAACGTTTTGGCTTGCCACCAGAGCAACCGAACTATGCATGGTCCTTTGAGTTGATCGCGCCCGAAAATGGTGTGTTACTTGGAAACGAGAGCCAGAGCCTTGAGTGTTCCTTTGACTACCTCCTATGGGCTGAGACTGAAGCAGTGCTTGGTGTCTCGGTTGCCGCACGTTATGGAAGTTACTTTCCCATTCGCTTTGACTATCTTGATACGATGGATGGCACGAATCTTTCCTGTCAGGTTCACCCACATATTGATTATATTCGGAACGAGTTCGGCGAAGCAATCACTCAGGATGAGACGTATTATATTGTGGCGAACAAATCGAAGGCGAAGGTTTTTTTAGGGTTACGGAACGATGTGCAGATAGCAAACTTTCAAGCAGATGCAAGAGCCGCGCGCGATGCTGGAATTCCGTTTGACATTGCAACATATGTCAACAGTGTGGAGAGCAAACCGCACGACCTTTTCCTCATTCCGAGTGGTACCGTACATTGTAGTGGGGTGGACAATCTGGTGCTAGAAATTAGTGCAACGCCCTACATCTATACCTTTAAAATATACGACTATCTCCGCAATGATCTAGCGGGCAACCTGCGCCATGTGCATCTTGAGCATGCCTTTGCAAATATCGACGCCAGTACTACTGAGACACGAGTCAAGGCGCAACTTTGCCCCGAGCCTACCCTGCTCCGTTCTGAGACGAGTGGCAAGGAATATGTGCTTGAGAAGAGTGAGCAACTTTTCTTCGCGATACATCGCTTTGAGTTTGCCGATACTATTGCAGACCAGACACAAGGAAAATTTCAGGTACTCAATCTGGTAGAGGGGGAGTGCTGTGAAATTGTGAGCGAACAAGCTGAACCGTTTGAACTGCGGTTTGCTGAAAGCGTGATTATCCCAGCTAGTCTAAGAACCTATCAGTTACGCAATCTTGGTCAAGGCACATGCAAGGTGGTAAAAGCATTCGTAAAGGGCTAACGATGTAGCAAAGAGGGACGTATATCAGTCTATATACAACTTCCTCTTTGCTAGCATGTTGCTCCACTCGTTATTGTGGAATCGCTTGCTTCAAACGTGCCATCGTCTGCGCGACGCTTTCGTTCTTGTTGTAAACGGCAGAGCCAGCAACCAGCAAGTTTGCTCCGGCCTTCACCGCTTGCGGAAGAACGGCTTCGTGTACGCCACCATCAACCTCAAGGTCACAGGTCAGATGACGTTCATTGATGATATTGCGTACCCTCTCGATCTTTGGCAGCATCTCAGGGATGAACTTTTGACCGCCAAAGCCTGGATTGACGGTCATGATGAGCACCATATCCAGCAATGAGAGGATATCCTCAAGCATGCTAATTGGGGTCGATGGTGTCAGGGCTATGCCCGCCTTCTTGCCTAAGTCGTGAATTTGCTGCACGATACGGTGCAGGTGTGGCGTCACCTCTTGATGCACGATGATAATATCGGCCCCCGCCTTCGCGAAGCTTGGCACGAACTCTTCGGGATTTGTAATCATCAGGTGAGCTTCGAGCGGCAGTTTTGTGCAACCGCGTACAGCCTCTACGATAGCGGGTCCCATCGTGATATTTGGCACGAAATGACCGTCCATCACGTCGACTTGAATGTGTGTTGCGCCAGCCACTTCCGCATCGCGTACCTGTTCGCCAAGACGTGTGAAGTCGGCTGAGAGAACTGAGGGAACAATACCGATCATTGCGCTACCCTCTGTAATTTTCCTGTTGCCGCAGTATCAAGCATCCATGTAACCTCGCCTCTTGAGGGCTTCACGATTTGGGCTGGATACTCGTCAGGCTGGTACTCACCCTCCAGCACAGCCTGCACTGCGTCTTGCTTCTCGGCACCTGTAACCAGGAAGAGGACATGCGAGGCCGCGTTCAGCAAGCGTGGTGTGAAGGTCAAGCGTGGTGGAGGTGGCTTCGACACAACAACCGGCATCACCAGCCGTTGCTGCTCATGTAGTGAAGCCTGATGCGGAAAGAGCGATGCTGTATGACCCTCTGGTCCCATACCAAGCTGAATCAGGTCGAAGTTTGGAACGCCATCAGAACCAAACGCTTGTTGCATCTCCAATGTATAAGCATAGGAGGCTGCATGCCGATCAGTTTGATCGGCAGGCATGCGGTGAATTTGATTGGCGGGAATGGGCACTTTACTTAGAAGCACCTGTTGTGCCATGTGGTAGTTGCTCTCCATGTCATCAGGTGGCACACAGCGCTCGTCGGACCAGAAGATATCGACCAATGTCCAATCGATCTGACTACGATATGGCTCTTCGGCAAGCATGCCGTAGAGCTTTTTCGGAGTTGAGCCGCCAGAGAGGGCGAGAGTGAAGCGTCTGTGCGCCGAAATGGATTCCTGGGCGACACGAACGATGTATTGCGCAGCTTGCTGGCTTAGTGTCTCAGTATCAGGATAAATCGAGATGGTCATAAAGAGAACTCCTACTTTATTCAGGACAATAGTTCACGTATTTCTTGTAACGTGGCTTCGTAGAGAGAGTCGCGACTGATGATTTCGAGTTCGTCATGTAAGAGCGCGCTTACTTTACGTGTTGCCGCCATGCTCAAGGTGCGATGTGGTCGAGTCTCGTGTTCGAGGGCCACAGAAGTAAGCACGTGGTTGGGATTAATGGTGAAGACCGCGCGTTTGCCGTTAGCGGTGCCAGTTATGCGCACCATGCATAGAGAACCGGGGCGCATATCAGAGCGTACGCGGGGACGGATAGAGACAACCGCCTGTGTACGACTGCTGGCACGAACTGGCTTGTTCCCATTGACGTTTATGGGCTGGGCTGGCAGTGCTCCCGTCGGTCGTACCATATGCCATGTGTAGGTACCCGTCTTCGGGTCGTGGTGATCCGTTGCATGTGGTTGATCGGGGTTGTAGTGCCAACCAAGCTGCATTGCCACCCAACCAGCCAGCAAGAGGGCGCAGGCGGCATTTGGCGAAACGTCTCCCTGCTCCGTGCGTGTGGATTCGGCAAATGGTTCGGCGGCATGGTCAATTTCTATGGAGGCAATGCCTGCGAGATATGGTCTGTATTCTGCGGCATCGAAGAACTGGGCGACCAGTTCGCGCCACGGAGTGATACGCCCCCAGTTGAGATCGCTTAAGCCGCTTTCTGGAAATGATTGCGCGAGCGTTGAAAGGGCGCGGATGCTATCTTCCGGTGTGAGAAAACTGCTTGAGTCTACAATAATTCGATTACTTAGTTTTGAAAGTGACTCAAATAGAGCGGCGTTGCTCGGCGGATCGTTTAGCCACCAGAGATAGACGGGCAAGTGAGGCTTCAGCAGAGGTTGGGCGATATTTACGATAGAGCGAACCGCCGAGCCGCTCGCCATGAGCGTGATCTGCTCGAATGTATGGCGAGTTACATCAGAAATGACGGGAAATGAGCGTGTTGTAATCCACGTTGCAACTCTATCAGGTGCATCGCTATCAAGAATAAGGAGCGTAACGCGTGCGATATGTGTACTAGAGAGATCGCGTATCAATGTGCTCGCGCGTTGAGCAGCATCGACATCAGAAACGCACACAACGAGATTGAGCACACTTGTGCGCACATTTACATTTTGACTTGTGCGTACGTTGTCGGACGACATACGCCACAGATGAGCAAGCTCATCCTCAACGTGTGCTGGAGCTACTTGCTTCCCCGCCCACGGCAGACGGGGACCTACCAGATTCGAGGTATCCTTGATCATTTCCATTTTCCCCTTCATTGTTATGAACACCATCGTTCATACCTGCTATACGTCGTTGTATTGTATAGTTCGTCATCACGAGTCATTCCATGAAGGGCAAATGGGTACACCTATGGACGACGCCACCGGTGCCCATCGCGCCAGATGAACTCATCGGCGTATTGGGGACCCCATGTGCCGGATTCATATGTCAGGATTGACTCGCGTGTCTCGTTCTTCCACTCATCAAGGATGCCTTGTATGAACGTCCATGCTGCTTCTACCTCGTCACGTCGCGTGAAGAGCGTGGCGTCACCAAGCATACAGTCGAGGATGAGCCGCTCATATGCCTCTGGCTGTTGACGCACAAAGGAGGAGCCATAGAAAAAGTCCATGTTCACAGGGCGAATTTGCAGGTCCGTGCCTGGTACCTTCGCACCGAATTTGAGCGAAATGCCCTCGTCCGGCTGAATACGCAATGTGAGCACGTTCGGTTCCATCTGGCCCTGCGCCTCGTTTGTGCGCTTAAAGATCATCAGTGGTGCTTGCTTAAACTGGATCGCGATCTCGGTCACGCGCTTTGGAAGGTGTTTGCCTGTACGCAGGTAGAAGGGTACACCGGCCCAGCGCCAGTTATCAATGTACATCTTCATCGCCATATAGGTCTCGGTTGTCGAGGTTGGCGATACACCTTTTTCTTGCAGGTAGCCGGGGACTTGATGACCTGCTACCCAACCTGGACCGTATTGAGCGCGAATGGTATGTGTCTGTACATCGCGTCCTGTAAGTGGTTGTAGGGCGTGCAGGACCTTTACTTTTTCGTCACGCACCGAGTTGCCATCAAAGGCAATTGGCGGTTCCATCGCGACGAGCGTAAGCAATTGCAGCATATGGTTTTGCACCATATCGCGAATCGCTCCCGACTCTTCATAGTAGCCACCACGTCCTTCGAGTCCCAGGTTTTCCGCCACGGTGATCTGTACATGGTCGACATAGCGGCGGTTCCATACTGGCTCGAAGATGCCATTAGCGAGGCGGAAGACCAGAATATTTTGTACCGTCTCTTTCCCTAAGTAGTGGTCGATACGATAAACTTGCTCTTCCTTGAAGACTTTTCCGACGATACGGTTCAACTCGCGGGCTGATGGCAAATCGTGACCAAATGGCTTTTCGATAATGATACGCGTCCACCCCTTGCGGTTGCGGTTCAAGCCAGCAGCGCCGAGACGTTGAATAATTTCGGGATACTGGCTCGGCGGCGTCGACAGGTAAAAAATGCGGTTGCCATTGGTACCACGTTCCACATCGAGCTTGTTGAGTAGTGTATTAAGCTTCTCATAGCCATCGGGATCGGTAAAGTTCGACTGCAGGTAGTGAATGCCAGAGGCGAAACTGTCCCATATCTGTGGATTCACCGGCTTTTGCCGTGAAAACTCGTTGATAGAGTCAAGTGCCTGCTGGCGAAACTCCTCATCGCTGTAGGGACGGCGCGCGAAACCTACAACGGAGAAGCCTGCTGGCAAGGGATGCTCCAGCGCGAGATTATAGAGTGCTGGTAGTAGCTTGCGGTGTGTTAGATCACCCGTTGCCCCGAAGATGACCATCACACACGGTTCTGTACTTTGTTTGATGCGTAGCCCCTCACGTAAGGGGTTGGGCGCCTCGACTACGCTTCGCTGAGGCATGAAACATCTCCTAGTATAAAAACTGTCTTGTTATAAATCCTGAATATCAATTGTATTGTATGTCCCTTGAATGTATTTAGCAATACTCCATGACTTTTGCTGGCTGCATCCCTCATACGAATGTGCAATGTCCTGTCTACTCTACGAAGCAGACAGGACATTGCACATTCGTATAGATTTTTAGCGAGAGGTTTGACCCTCTTTAATACCCTGTTGCTTGCTCTTGATGTCATTGAACAACTGGTGGAACGCGTCGGCGAACTTCTTGACGCCCTCATCCAGCAATTGCTGCGTGACTTGGTTGTAATGGATACCTTCAGCTTCAAGCTGTGTGAAGATGTCCTTCGCGCCTTGCAGGTCATTTTCGATGGTGACACGAGTGACACCATGATCGCGGAAATTCTGGACGGTCTCAAGTGGCATGGTGTCGACGGTGTTCGGTCCGATCAACTCTTCTGCATAAAGAACGTCGCGATAGGCTGGATTCTTGGTGCTGGTGCTGGCCCATAGTGGTCGCTGTAAATTGGCTCCCGCTTGCTTGAGAGACTCGAAGCGTGGCGAGCCAAAGATGCGCTTGAACTCCTGGTAGACAAGTCGTGCGTTGGCGATTGCAGCTTTGCCTTCAAGCGCCTTAAGTTTTTGCTGCGCATTGCTGTCACTGCTGGCCTTGGCCTTCTCTTCTAGCAGCGAGTCAACGAGTGTATCGACGCGGCTAACGAAGAAACTGGCGACGGATGCAATTTTATTGATGTCTTCACCCTTGCCATTGCGCTCTTCCAACCCACTCAAGTAGGCGTCGGCAACCGCGCGATAGCTATCGAGCGAGAAGATGAGTGTCACATTGACGCTGATGCCCTCACTGATGGCCTGTTTGATGGCGGGAATACCTTCGGGCGTGGCTGGAATCTTAATCATCAGGTTTGGACGGTCCACCATTTTCCAGAAACGGCGCGCCTCTGATAGCGTACCTTCGGTGTCGTGCGAGAGATCGGGCGAAACCTCAAGGCTCACATAGCCATCCTGTCCCTCTGTGCGCTCAAAAACGGGACGCAACATGTCGGCAACCGTGCGAATATCTTGAATTACGACTGCTTCGTAGACATCGCTCGTGTCCTTGCCTTCGCTGAGTAGCTGGCTTATCTGCTCATCATAGGCATGGCCAGAACTGATCGACTTGCCAAAGATGGTTGGGTTGGAGGTGACGCCGGCAATGCCGTCGTCTGTTAGAATGCGCTGGTACTGACCCGATTGTATCTGTGCGCGGTCAACATTATCGTACCATACGCTCTGTCCCAGTTGTTGAAGTTCTTGTAATGGATTACTCATAGAAATTCTCCTTAGATACGGCACTATTTTTGCTTGTATGCCAGTATCCTATTCTATAGCGTTCTGTGTCTGGCATAGTCCGTTATGCCTGCTACGGATTTTCTCTTCCAAATTTTGTATACCCTGTAAAGTACACGAA
>CAXTUE010000007.1:8420-22935 GCA_964247355.1 uncultured Ktedonobacteraceae bacterium
GGCAGCCCTTTCAAGACACATCTTTGTTGAGAGATAGTGCTGGCATGTCAAGGAATAACTTTACGTTACGCGCGGGTGTCACACTAATAAAGACACAAAAACACATGTAATTACAAACTCTACGTCATATTTTCATTATTGTATTTTGTACACTAACATTGTATCACATAGGGAAAGCGATGCAAAACACAGCTTCAGGGCTTGCAGGCTAAGATCGTAAGATGTACAGTAAGAAAAAACAAAAAGGTGTATTTTCATGCCGAAGCTTGAAACTCAGCATCTCCTTTTTCTACCTTTCTCATTAGATTTGAAAAAGCTGACACTTTCCAACAAAACTGAACTTGCGAAACGTATTGGAGCACGGATACCTGATGACTGGCCCGGACCAGATTTCGCCAACGCTTTACCTTTCTTTATAGACCAGATGAAGCAAGACCCGTCAGGCAAGGTGTGGGATGGCATTATTGTCCACAGGGCAGATGTAGTGGTCATAGGTGACATGGGTTTCAAGGGCGGACCAGATGAGTCGGGTGCAGTCGAAATTGGCTATAGTATCGTGCCAGCCTATCGCAACCGTGGCTATGCTACTGAAATGGCTTTGGCACTTATCACATGGGCCTTTCAACAGGTCAGTATTCGGGCCGTTGTTGCCGAATGTCTTTATGACAACATTGGCTCTATCAAGGTGCTAGAAAAGCTTGGGATGCAACGTGTAGGAGTGCACGATGACCTGCTCACATGGGAAGTTCGCCGTGAGGATTGGCAGGAACGTAGAGGGTAAGGTCAGGTCTACTATTATGTGTTACTGATACAAGAGCGTTACCTACACAACTGGCTCTTCTACCTTAAGCTAGTTCACTTAAACTTTTTCATTTTTCTGTATCGGTCTCATGAAGAATCCAATCAAGATAACTCTCATTGCCCGCAACGATAGACGAAGCCAGTATTTCCGGTACATCATACGAATGTATCTCTTTAATAGCAGCTTCTAGCCTATCGTATAACTCTTCTCGTGTTTTGGCGGTACAGACCCATTCTTCGGCTTGCTCAACTTTTCCTTCCCACCAATAGGTACTTGTAATTGGACCGGATACCTGAACACACGCTGCGAGCCGTTGGGAGACAATCTTTTCCGCAATTTTCATCGCCGCTTCTTTTGCGTCTATGGTCGTGTGAACTTCAATAAAGTGAGTCACGAGTTTCCTCCTGCTGGTAATTGCTGAAACACGTCTTTGGCGAGTACCTGTATTTTCCGTTGCTAAACTCATGAGAATATCACTTCTAAGAAGTGATGTTTCGTCTTTAAGTACATGCAGTCCTTGCTGGAATAACGATATTGCCTTCTTAGGTTGACTGGGCGAGTAACAGAAAGAGAAGGTATACTCAAGATACATAGCGGCAGCTGCTTGAAGCCTAATATCACCTGAGATGTGGCTATAACGTAGAGCATCATTGCAATATTTTTCTCTCGTCCCTATATCAAGTCTATGCATTGCCAATATTGCCCGAAGTATAGATGCCTGAGTTGCAAGATTTGCAGCCGTTTGCTGATGCTTTGAGGGACGCAGAGCAAGTTCTGTTAGAAGTAAAGTAAACTAAGGGAGAACCTCACTAACAGCATTAATTCCTTTTCCTTTAAGAAGATGCCAACATGCTGTTATACTTGCTGTGGATTGAGCCAAGAATTCATCAGCGACGACATCAGTTGGTGAGGTTGCATGTTTTAGGGTTGCTACTAATGTATTTTTACGCTCTATACGCAGGAGAACGTTTGGTTTCCTCTCTTTTCTAGCTACCACGTTATTCTCCTCTACAAGACCTTACTAAATACCTGTACTATCTCTTTAAGTATAGCATCAAAAGAGTATCGTGACTACTTCCTCTCATCTCTTTTTTAAGAGCTATTGTATCATTTCTAAGCAGAACAATTCTCAGCCAATCAGCAAGTACGTCATAACATCGGCAAAAACTCGTCATTCAACTTTAGAGAGCACAAAGTTAGACTTATCTCAAGATAGCTATGTAAGAAGAGATACATCTATTAGAGAAGAAAGAGACTTAGCAATGATGTACGACCAAATCACGATGCCCATGCCGCGCATTCATTCTGACCCACGTCCCACCTTCCGGCAGTTTCGTGAACGCTATGGAGTGAGTCGCTATGAGGTGGCAGTACAGGCGGGTATTCGAGTGCTGTTTGTGTATTTGATGGAGCGTGGAGGCACGATTGAGTTTGCCGATGCGTTGCGTTTGATGCAGGTGCTCTCGAAGTACGCGGGCTACGCTGTGCGACTTGACGAGATGCAAGGCATTCATCTCAGAAATAGCGAACTGCAAGCGGTATTGTTGAGAAGGTGAGACGAGCATGAACGACCAGACTACAGAGAACAGGACGCAGGCTCTGTATTTGTATTTGTTACGCTTCGAGGTGCGCGACGAGATGGGAAAGTTTTTGTACGACAACGCCTTTACAGTGTATGTGCGTGATGAGACGGAATTGCAAAAGAAGATCGAGGAGATTGGGACAACGAAGGCAAAGGGGCAGCCGTTTGTGGCTGCGGACAAGCGACCGCACGGCTTGACGATGATGCGCAGGTATTTGCCGGCGACCATCACTCTAGCAGAGGGAGAGGACAATGGAGCACAAAAGTGAGGTGACGCGCATTCGGGAGCAGATCGACCTGGAATGTCAGGCCATCCGACGCGTGTTTGAGGAGCCAGCAGTGGTGGCCTCGCACGCCTCCATTGATGCACGCTATCGTAATCTGCACGGGTTGACGCAAGAACTCAAGCCGCTTGTGGGGGAGCAGGAGGCGACGAGTGTGTTAGTCGAGATTTACAACGATGTGGTCGGATAACATAGGCTCTAGTATATTCAAGTAACTCGATGAAAGGCGCGTCGATATGACTGTGGACTGGTACCAACAAGCTGCTTGAATGAATCGCGGAAGGTGGTTGATGAGCCGAAGCCGACGTGACTGGCGATCTGTTCAATTGAGGAATCAGTAGTTTCCAGCAAGGATTGTGCCTGACGTAGTCTATAGCGGTTCAGCCATTGCAGGGGTGTGGTGCCAGTTTGCTCGCGGAAGCGTCTACTCAAGGTGCGTGTGCTCATTTTTGCCTGGGCCGCGATGTCTTCGAGCGTGAGTTCCTGGCATGCGTTCATTTGCATCCACTGTAACACCGATTCGAGCGTTTCCCCATTCGCATTTGGAGGTTCATGTACGATGAACTGTGCCTGTCCTCCGTCTCGCTCCAAAGGCATCACTGATATTTTGGCAGCGTCCGCTGCTACTGCGGCACCATAATCCCGACGAACCATGTGTAGACATAGGTCAAGCCCGGCAGCCGCGCCAGCAGAAGTCAGAAATTGTCCATTGTCAACGAAAATCAAGTTAGCATCTACCTCCACTTTAGGATACCGTCGTGTCAACTCATCAGCGGCAACCCAATGCGTTGTCGCACGCAGACCGTCTAACAGTCCTGTTGCAGCAAGTGTGAACGCTCCAACGCAGATCGAGGCTATACGTGTCCCGTTCGTTGCCGCTTTGTGTAATGCAAGGAGTACATCCTGGGGAAGCGGTGCTGTCGGATCAGCCAGGCCAGGAAGAATAATGGTGTCTGCCTCAGATAGTATCTCCAAACCCCAGGGAACACGAAGCGTAAACGTACCTGCGTCAATTTCGTCAGTGAGAGCGCAAACACGCACTTGATACGGGACCTGTCCATCTGGCAAACGAGCGCGTCCGAATACCTCAATTGGAGTTGACATATCAAATGCCACCACTCCATTCAAGGCAAGAATGGCTACTGTATGCATAATATATTATTCAACTCTCTTAGCATCTTCTCAATTATCTTAAAAAAGGCTCTTTGCTAGAAACTCATGTACTGAAATTACTTGTATAAACAGCTCTTCAAATGTGGCTTAAATCCGTTGATCTATGGCAATCGTGCCACTGTTCGACAGAATGAGTATATCCTATAGTAGAGAGGACGGCAATAGGTAGTCGTTGTTTACGCTGCTTTCACGAAAGGACATAGAGAAATGTATGCACAAATTGTGCTGTTCAATGGTTTCGATCCACTTGATGTTATTGCTCCCTATGAGGTGTTGTGTGCAGGTGGAGATGCAACAGGGGGAGCAATTACTGTAGAACTGGTCTCTGCTGAAGGACCACGAGAGGTTGTAAGTGGCTCAGGCGGTCTCGTGCTGAGTGCAATGGCCACCCTCGACCCGGATAAAGCAGACCTGATTATCGTACCCGGTGCATCAGGACCAATTAATGCATCTGAAGATGGGCGTGAGGTTGATACTATTCCCGTTCTGCTCGCACGGACAATGGAGACAAATATGCCAGCTTTGATGAGGAAAGCCCTCGACAATCCCAAAGTGCTTGTTGCGACGGTTTGTGGTGGTTCTCTTGCGTTAGCAATGGCCGGTTTACTCGAAGGTCGTCATGTGGTGACGCATCACATGGGTATGGATGTTCTCAGTGCCACTGGTGCTATTCCAGTCCGTGCGCGCGTAGTTGATGACGGTGATTTAGTGACTGCTGGTGGAGTTACTTCTGGCCTGGACCTCGCGCTGTACCTGCTTGAACGCGAGTTTGGTCCTCGTATTGCTCATGCCGTGGAAGAGGTGTTCGAGTACGAGCGGCGTGGAACTCCCTGGCAAAATAAAGGACTCGAAGCGGTCGCTCTATAATATGACTTTCCGAACTTCACAGGAAGTTCGGACAATGATGTCTTATGCTTCTTTCTTCGCCTTCTGTTGCAACTCATAAAGTTTGCTGATTGCTTCAATTGGCGTAAGCTCGTCAATCGCGAGGTTTTTGATTTCTTCGACAAGTGGATTGGACTCGGAGGCGAAAAGCGTCATTTGCCATGCGGCGGGCATTGTGATGTCGCGCATGGCTTTGTGGCGCGTTTTGCTATCGCCTTTTGATTCCAGTTCCTCAAGTATCTCCTCGGCACGATGAATGACGGGACGCGGAATGCCCGCAAGTTGTGCCACGTGGACGCCATAGCTTCTGTCGGCCCCTCCTGGCACGATTTTACGTAGAAAGACAATGTTGCCCGCCTCCTCCGTCACGGCGACGTTCAGGCAGTGGACACGTGGCAACAGGTGCGCGACCTCGATGAGTTCGTGATAGTGTGTGGCGAAAAGCGTACGTGCTCCACTGCGTTTGTTATTGTGCAGGTATTCGACAATGGCACGTGCAATAGCAAGGCCGTCGTATGTGCTGGTGCCGCGTCCGATTTCGTCGAGAATGACGAGGCTACGTGGGGTCGCGTGATGTAGTATGTTCGCGGTCTCGACCATCTCGACCATGAATGTGCTTTGCCCTGTGGCGAGGTCGTCCTGTGCTCCAATACGTGTGAAGATGCGGTCCACGATGCCGATAGAGGCGGCTTCAGCAGGTACATAGCTGCCCACTTGCGCCATTAGCGTGATTAGAGCCACTTGCCGCAGATAGGTTGATTTACCTGCCATGTTGGGACCTGTGATAATGCCGATCTGGGCATCGCTATTCGACAGATTGGTATCGTTAGGAATAAACGGCGTATCGGCCTGCGCCTGCTCAACAACGGGATGACGACCCGCGACGATATGAATCGTGTCGCCATCATTGAGATGTGGAAGACAATAATTGTTACGTGCCGCGACCTCCGCTAGACTGACGTACACGTCGATTTCCGCGAGGGCATGAGCTGTATCGAGAATGCGTTCGGACTCGTGTACGGCGATATCGGCGCGCAGTTGCACAAAAAACTCGTTCTCCATTTTGCTGATGCGGTCCTGCGCGTTCAGGATGAGCGTCTCGTACTCTTTCAGGTCAGAGGTGATATAGCGTTCACAATTGGAGAGCGTCTGGCGGCGCACATAATCGACGGGAACGCGGTTGATATTGGAGCTAGAAACTTCGATGAAGTAGCCGGTCGCCTTGTTATAGCCAACCTTTAGATTGTTGATGCCTGTGCGTTTGCGTTCGCGCTGCTCCATGTCGGCGATCCACTTGCGCCCGTTGTGTGAGGCCTCGCGTATCGAATCGAGTTCGGAGCTAAAGCCGGGACGGATGATACCGCCTTCTGTGAGACTTAAGGGCGGCTCTTCGACGATGGCTTGTTCGATCAGGGTGATGATGTCTTGATTGTCGGAGAGACGCTGTACAAGACGTTCTAACGAGGGCTTGTTAGTTTCGCCTACAAGACATTTGTGTATTTCGGCGGCGGAACGTAGGCCATTGGCGAGGGCGATCAGGTCGCGTGGTGTGGCGATACGCTGGCGTACGCGGTTAATCAGGCGTTCAACATCGCCCGCTTTTTTCAATGCTTCGGCGAGCCGTGCCTGGAGCAGAGTGTCGCCCAGCAGTTCTGTGATCGTTTGCTGGCGTAGCTCTAGTTGCGCAATATCGAGCAGGGGTTGTCCAATCCAGCGACGTAGCAGGCGACCCCCCATTGGGCTACGTGTGCGATCAAGCACCCATAGCAGCGAACCTTTGACCGAGCCACTACGTCCGCTCTCGAAGAGTTCGAGGTTGCGGCGCGTGTGCGGGTCGAGCGTCATGAAGCCTTGCGTAGAGTAGGTTTCGAGAGAAATGAGTTGTTGCAGAAGTCCCTTCTGGGTCTCCTGCACATAGGCGAGAATAGCACCGGCGGCGCGAATCGCGAGTGGCAGGTGAGCGCAGCCAAAGGCTTCAAGTGACGCGATATTGAACTGTGTGAGCAGGCGATGACGCGCATCGTCCTCTGAGAAGTAGCGCGAGTCGTAGGGCGTGACGTGTCCGGCGTGACCCGTCAGAAGTTTTGTCAGGGGAGCGATATCGTCCTCTTCATCCTCGTCGATTTCGGGTATTTCGGCATTCGGATTGCCATTGCTACCAAGCTTCGTGACCTGTTTCTCGTTCATTACTGCCGCCAGCCAGCGTTTCTTACGGCTCCCCTGATGAGTATAGTGTGCCTCGATAATGACTTCCGCCGGTGCGACGCGCGCTATCTCCTGTTGCAGGGCAAGTTCTGGCTCGGTGGTGCTAAACTGTGTCACGGCGAACTCGCCCGTTGTAATATCTATATAGGCGATGCCAACGGCGTTGCGGCTTGTGACAACGCTAGCGAGAAAGTTATTGCGTTTCGCGGCCAGCATGGTCGGGTCAATAATCGTACCTGGAGTGACGATACGCAAAACGGCCCGCTCTACCAGTCCCTTAGAAAGCGCGGGATCACTGGTCTGCTCACAGACCGCGACGCGATAGCCCTTGCTGACGAGGCGTGCAATGTAGCTCTCGGCGGCGGAGTGTGGCACACCTGCCATTGGAGATTTCTCGCCGCGTCCAAAGTCGCGACGCGTCAGGGCAATCTCAAGTTCGCGGGCGACAATCTCGGCGTCCTCATCGAACATCTCGTAGAAGTCGCCCATGCGAAAGAAGAGAATGGCGTCGGGATTCTGCTGCTTGATCTGTAGATACTGCGTGCGTACTGGACTGTGAACAGGATTTGCTTTTGCGTATTCTTCAAATAACACCGTGCTTGGCCTCCATAGAACGTGTGTTTAGTATAGTCCTATTCTCTTGTGGCGTCAATTTTACGGTTGCTAAAGCAGAGCGCGCTAAATCTCTCAAGTGATTGTGTGCTGGTTGTCAAAGACAACTTGCCGACGCTTAGAAAGGATAGTATTGATTTGTTTGTAGCATTAAGGACTAGAGAGGTATATTATGAAGCAATGACTCTGAAGCAGTACCTGAAATATTTGAGTATCACTAGCTAGAGAGCTTGCTTTTCAATAGAGGAAGTGCTATCTTTTGTGGCAAAGAGCCGGATTATTGCCAGGAAAGCACAAGGAGAGGAGAATGGTATTTGTCATCTCAATCTGAGCAGTGGGAGAGCTTTCTTACTACAAAAATTCGCATTCCTCAACTTCCTGTAGAGTTTGTCTCTCGCCCACGTCTACTTCAGCAACTAAACACTACAGTAAAACATAAATTAACACTTGTTCGTGCTCCAGCAGGCTATGGAAAGACCGTGATGCTCAGCGAGTGGGCTAACCTTTCTGCCCTTCCTCTTGTTTGGCTTTCTCTTGACCAAAACGATAATGATCCTGTCTGCTTCTGGAAGTATATAGTTACGACGTTAGAAACAGAATACACAGGCATAAGCGCATCTCTTCTGCCATTATTATGCTCATTGCGACCACCGCCAATATCATCACTTCTCACTCTACTTATCAATGCCCTTGCCAGCAGTTCCTTGGAGATTATCCTGGTGCTTGATGACTATCACGTTATTAATGAGCAGGCTGTTCATGAAGCTGTTACCTTCTTGCTTATGCATCAGCCGCCACAATTGCACCTCGTTATCGCCACACGCACTACTCCTCCGCTCCCCCTCGCTCACATACACGCACAAGCTCAGCTTACTGAAATTGACGTTTGCGAGCTTCGTTTCACACAACAGGAAGCACAAGAATACCTTGCTCAAGCGATGAGCACTAATTTGTCAATAGAGAGAAGGACTTGGCTCATCGAGCAATCAGAAGGTTGGATTGCAGGGCTACAGATGGGTAGACTTGTCATGAGAGCAAGAACAGAGCAAATGTTACAGGAAACATTTTCTATAAGTGCTCATAGCCATCTCGAAAAATATTTAATGGAAGAAGTTCTACTTCAACAACCAGAAGTACAATCATTTTTGCTATCGACTTCTATTCTTGAGCACTTTACAGCATCTCTTTGTAATGCAGTAACGGAGCGCAATGATGGGCTAAAGATGTTGCACATCATAGAGAATGCAAATCTCTTTATTGTCTCGCTTGATAGCAAACACCAGTGGTATCGTTATCATCATCTCTTTTCTGAAGTCCTACGTGCTCAGTTACAGGAACGTTCAGAGAGTCCTCTCGCTCCACTGTATGTGCGTGCTAGCTTATGGTGCGAACAACATAGCTTATTTGATGATGCAATACGTTATGCTCTTGCTGCCGAGGATTTTGCAAGAGCCACTGGATTGATCAACCAGATAGTTGAAGCTCTTATTATCGAGCGTGGGGAGTGTCTTACATTGTTACACTGGCTAGACAATGTGCCAAAGCACATTCTTCATACCCACGCACGGCTCAATCTCTTTCGCGCTTTAGCCTTGCTTCTTTCATTGCAAACTGAGGTAGCTGTGACCTGTCTAGAGGAGGTGGAAACCGTGTTACGAGAGAACCAATCCCAGAACAATCCTCTACAAGGCGAGCTTGCAACGATTCGCGCCCTTATTCGCAATGCACAAGGCGATCTGCCAGGAACACTTGTGTTATGTCAGCAGGCATTAGCAGAATTGCCTCATGATCATTTAAAGTGGCGTATCTCCATTAAACAGGTACAAGGGCTAGCCTTCTTTCTCAGTGGTGATAGGGAGACTGCTAGTCATATTTTTACTACGATACTTGATGAGAGTCGTACTATCGGCGATCTTTACACGATTATCGCGGCATTTACTAGCATTGCTGATGTTACAAAAGATCAGGGACGGCTTGCTCAAGCTGCTCTTTACTACCAGCGTGCGCTTCGTGTAGTACATGATTCAGAAGAGCCGTTCTATGCACCACTCACTGCTTCTAGTGCCATCGGTTTAGGTGCACTACATTATGAGTGGGATGAGTTGAATATTGCGGAAGAGTATATAATGCGTGGTCTTAAGCAGAGCAAGTATTATGATACAACTCGTATCCTTCCTATACTAGGATATATTCATCTTGCCAACATTAAGCAGGCACAACTGGATACAGAAAATGCGCTTTACTTTTTAGAGCAGGCAGAGCAAGAAGCACAAAATGCTTCACATATTCATCTTAAAGCAGATATAGTAGCACTACGAGCAAAGTTCTTCCTAGCACAAAGTATGAGCAAGGAAGCTCTGCAGTGGGCACACCGTTTTCGAGTACGAGAACGCGCAATGCGTCAGAAGGACATGTCTCAGGCATCCCTTGAGTTTCAACGCACAATACTCGCTTATATCTTATTGAGTACAGGAGATACAGCTAGTGCATTAGAAGTGCTTTCCTACATGCAGGATATAGCAATTGTGTCTATACATGAGAAGCGTACAATAGAGATACTCCTTTTACGTGCGCTCGCCTTTCATGTTCAGCAAGATAGCGAACAGGTGATTCCTGTATTGGCGCCCGTCCTTATAAGAGCTGAACGCGGAGGTTACATTCGTACACTTGTTGACATGGGAACACCTCAACTATCTGAATTGCTTGCGCTTCCCCAAATTGCCTTTGTGGATTTCCCAGATGTATCACTTGATTATAGAAAAACGCTCTTACAACTCCTCTCAGTACAATCAGACCAGAATGTACAGACTGCTTTACTCACCACGACCTCATTGACCCCTTCCCTCTTAAGTAGACGAGAACAAGAAGTCCTCCAATGTATAGTAATGGGTTATACTACAGATGCGATAGCGCGTTTCCTTATAATTACCCCTAACACGGTTAAGACACATATCAAACGTATTTTTGCCAAACTTGGTGTAAGCAATCGTTTAGAGGCGATTGCACAAGCGAAAGTGCTTCACCTTCTCTAACCCTCGCTTTACGAAAGAGCATGATGGTCAAAAAAAGCGTTTTTGATGAGAAATAAAAGAGCATTCACCTTCCTTGTTGAAGAAATTCACCTCTTCGGGTGACAACTTGTAGTTATAAGTTTTGCTATACTCCTCTTGGCATGTCTAAGTGCTTTCAAGATAACACCTGAAATTGAGGAGAAAATTAGTTATGCAGGAACAGATGACGCAGAAAAGAAATACAACTATTCAGTGGAAAGCTTGGTTGATTCTTGTCATTGCATCACAGCTAGCAGGACTTCTAAGCATTCCTTATGGTATCTATCTAGCAACACAGCTTACACAACCATTGTGGTTTTTCATTCTTTCACAAATGCTTGACCTATTATTCTTTGGAGGAGTTGTTGCCTTAGGAATGTGGTTGGGCAACAAAGTAGGACTTGGTGTTCCTTTATTGGAAGAATGGACTTCAGGGAAGCCAGAAGCATCACGCCGATTTCTGCAAGTGCTTCCACGTACACTCCTTATTGGCCTTATTGTGAGTATTCTGTTGATTGCACAATTACTAATTACGCAATTCTTGCTGCTACGTGTACAGGCACCTACTTCTGGTCGAGCAATTATGGGACCACCACCTTGGCAAGGCTTTTTGAGTGCATTTGGCGGCGGAATTCGTGAAGAGTTACTCTTTCGTCTTGCGTGTATGACGCTCTTTGTCTGGCTCGCTGTACTCCTGTTACGACAAAAAACACCTTCTTCAGGAGTCGTTTGGATGGCCATCATTCTTTCTTCACTTATCTTTGCCCTCGCTCACCTTTCCCAGGCTCTTGCAGTGGGGTCAACTGTTGCTATCATTGTTGTGACTGCTTCAGTCATCGGAAATTGCATTCTTGGCGTTTCATGTGGTTGGCTTTACTGGCGTTACAGTCTTTTAGCGGCAATAGTTGTTCACTTCTTAGCAGATATCGCAACACATACTATTGCCCCGATTCTACTTAACATGCTACGCTAGTGGCTTCAACAAAGATCAGTTCTCCTAAAAAGGCTCCTTGCTAGTATTTGTTAGTACTTGATGTTGCATCTTATTCTTCATAAAAAACGTGTTTACGTTGAGTTTATCGAGATATCAATAAAACGAAAATACTAGAAGGAGCTCTGTAACATGAGACAGTTAATGCTCTGGGAAAATGGTAGAGTCACCTGTGATTGGTCAACTGAAGCACTGCATCATGCGTTAGAGAACCAGAACGCGCATGTGTGGCTTGATATACAGAGAGAGGATGTCGAGAATACAGGCGAGATGCTGCGCCATGACTTCAAACTTTCACAACTCACATTGGACACCATAGCGGAAGACCAGGAGCGTGCTCGATTAGTTGAGCAGCACAACTATTTTTACCTTGTCGTGCATGGACTTGTCTTCAATGCTGAGGACGATTCCTCCGATACGCCGAAACTTGATATCGCCTTTGGCAAAAACTTCCTTGTCACAGTGCATCAGGCAGAATTACCGTGGCTAGAGACGCTGATACAGGCGGCGATTAAAGATATATCGGAAGAAAATATTATGAGTCATGGCACACCTCGTCTTCTCCATGCCATACTTGATACACTAGTCGATAGTTATTTCCCCGTGTTAGAAGACCTGGACGATGTGGTTGACGAACTGGAGAACGAGACGGTCGAGGTCGCATCTAAAGAGGTCCAGACGCGCCTTTTCCGCTTAAAGCGTTCGTTAGCACAGATGCGACGTGTGATCAGTCCGCAAATCGAGGTCATGAATGCATTAATTAATCGTACAGGTGATTTCATCCCTAGCGAAGCGGAACCCTATTTTGCTGACGTACACGATCATCTTGTGCGCACCTTTGAGGTAATAGACTCGTACCGCGATCTTATGAGTAGCCTTTTGGATATGTATCTTACAACGGTCTCCAATCGCCTCAACGAAATTATGAAGCAACTTACGCTTATTTCGACAATCTTTCTGCCCATCACATTTATTACAGGTATCTTTGGGCAAAACTTTGGTCACTCCCCGCAAGTAGATCACGATGGCGGCTGGAACTTCTGGATTGTGCTGGGTTTCATGGCTCTGCTTACAATGGGACAACTGGCCTATTTTCGGTATCGCAGGTGGATTTGATACGTGTTGTATATGATGTTGCAGGGTAGCGCGTATTCTAAACAACGCTAAATATAGCTAAGAGAAGCGAAAGAATATGTCGATAAAGTGAGGTGTTTCTATGTTCTATATAGTCCTGTTTCTATTCGCGATAGCGGGCAGTGCGTTAGTCGTGCTGACAATCGAGAATTTCACTACGCAGGTGCAATTCGCGGTATTCGCGTGGCAATCGCCCAGCTTACCTTTAGGACTGGTTGTGCTTCTCGCGTTTATCCTGGGTGCTTTACTGCTCTATGTTGTATCCGCACTCTCGGCCTTACGTGACCGTAGCGAGAAGAGACGTTTACGCAAACGTGTGAGCGAACTTGAGCAACAACTTGCGACCGTAACACCTCCACAGCCTCCTATACAAGCGCAGATGCCAGTGGTGCCAATGCCAGGAGTTCCGTTTCAGCAGTAAAAAGACATAGGAAAGATATATGTCGTCCTTTTGCCAACTCAATGTCAAATTGGAAAAAGGACGACATATATCTTTCCTATGTTTTCCACACTCTCGCTAAGACACGGGATACCAATCCGTATTTTGGCGATTTTTTTCGCTCTTCTTGTGGCTGTATCGAAGTCAGGGCTTTTTCGATTGTAGTAGCATAGCTAAGAACAGATGGAATTGGTATGTACTGCGTTTCGCCTGTAGGGACCGCATTCATCACGTCCGGCTGCTGGGGGGAGAGGGATGCAACGGACGGGATGAATGCGGTCCCTACGGTATCCAGGGGAGTTTGTGAAACCCCATCATTGCTCCCTACAGGGTCGGGCGTGGTCGTAGATATCGTTTCGGTTTCTTCTTCGCTCATCAACTTTTGTAGCAGCAGTGTTTCGGTTGCTTGCTCGTTTGGTGGTGTTTGTGCTATTGCTGCTGGCTGTTCTTGCTCGTGTATAGAGTCGAGCCAGTTATAGGCGTCTTCGAGCGCGTGTTGGCACCACTCGGTATAGTTGCCGTGAATAACATCGAGGCGTTCGCATTGTTCCAGTAGCTGAAGTGTGTGATCGAGCCATGTGTCACCACGTTCGAGCATACTATCGAGCAGGTCAACATCATCGACGCCGAGGGATTGTAATCGCGTGAGTGCTGCAAGAGCGATGGGCGAGGGCTGTGCGAGTTGCATAAGCACTTGATTATCGGCAATTCGTTGTTCGAGCGTGACAAGTTGCTCCTGTAGTGCTGTGCTCTGCTGTTCAAGCTGCCACTGCTGATATTTCTTATAAAATGTCTCTACCTGCTGAGCGTCCAGTTGTGAGAAGAGGGCATGAAGCAGTCCTGTATCTTGCAAGGGTAGTGCGTTATCGGCAATGCTCATGATGACTGTCTTTCTTGCTGGATAGGAGGTTGTTGTCCGTCAGCATCTGGAGGCAGTTCTTCCTGGCGGCCCCAGCGTTCTAGCCAGCGTTGAACTAGATGGTTTGTGCGTATGTTTTGTGCATCGAGTGAGGTGCTTTGTGTAGATGAGAGTGCCGCCTTTTGCAGCCACCACGGAAGGGCGACCTGTGGCTCGGTTGGTGCCTGTTCATCGGATTGAACGTTGATATCATTCGATGAAGTATTGATTTCCTGCTGAGGAATTGGCGACGGCGATGTATGAGCAAACTGTTGTGGTGAGATTGTCGTGTTGCTATCTTTTTCATACATTTGGTCAAAATTGGACAGTCGATTGTGTTCAAACAGTACCTGCGAGACAATTTCAGGAGTTTGCTCGTTTATAGTTACCTGCTCTTCTTTCTTGTCTACTGAGGGAATAGAGGATGCCTTCGCGTAGAGCGTTAACGCCTGTACGATAT
>CAXTUE010000008.1:0-1459 GCA_964247355.1 uncultured Ktedonobacteraceae bacterium
CGTGTGTACTTAAGTATGTGTGAATGCATCACACGAGTGCGGAAGACTCCTCCCTCTAAGACTCAAGTATAGCATAGAGCAGGCAAAGACGCAACAAATATCTTTTCGATCTTCCATATGTAAAAACAAATATCGTATAGAAGCTATTCCTGCACACAGCACATCGAAATACAGAGATATAAGCTCTACCTACTTTCACTCTTGCCACAAATACTGTATACTCCGCTAAGAAATGTTGCGGAGTTGGAGAGGGGGAGAATATGCAAGCGAGAGTTCGGCATCATCGTGTGCGCTTAATCGCGTATGATGCGCTTATCTTGCGACGATATTGTTTACTTCCATCTGTACCAGGCCCCAGCCCTACGCCTCTTGCCCCATTAGTACCGACCAGATTTTTGCCTTCTTCCCAGCGACGTCCACTCTTGCGTAAAGTGCGCCTGACCTATGAATTTAGGAAAATAGCCGATATATAGGTTGTTTGCAGAAAGTATAAGCTGTACAAGCAATCGAAGCATTTACAAACATCGTTGCTTGCTTCTTGCATAAGAGAGTATATGTGTAGTATACACATAATTATGGTTAGCGTAACAGCTAATCTCATTTTTAGGGGCAGCAGAAGTAGAAAGGGACATACAAATGGTAAGCATTATGATCGTTGATGACCATGCACTTATGCGTCGTGTTGTGCGAGAAGTGATTGAAAAGGAAAACGATTTGGAAGTGGTCGCGGAGGCCCGTAACGGTTTGGAAGCTCAAGAGCAGGCGGCACATGTCAAGCCTGAAGTTGTGTTAATGGACCTCGACATGCCCGAATGCGATGGCTTTGAAGGCACAGAGCGCGTGTTGGAAAGCTCGCCAGAGTCAAACGTGGTCATTTTCACAGCCTCACATCAAGAGCGGCACCTGTTTCAAGCACTGCAACGTGGAGCAACAGGCTATATTACAAAAGATATTGAGCCAGATGCACTCGTCCATGCCATTCGTTGTGCGGCGCGCAAAGAACTCTGTCTTCCTGGCTCCTTTGCCAGTCAGGTTGTCGCACATCTTCGTACGCTGGGCAAAGAGCACGAGTCGCGCCTGTGGAGCGAGCTTGTGGGAACTGAAACACAAGACGAAGAAGGAACGCGCGAGGAGTTCACTGCACATGCTGTCGCGTACCGTATTCCGCGCCGCTCTTCGCAGCGTCGTGTTCACACTCTCTCGAAAACGCAGACACCCCTGGAATATCCTGCTTCACCACCTTCTTCCGCACGACCCCTCACGGACCGTGAACAGGAAATTCTCGATCTGATGCGCAAAGGTCAGAAGAACCGCGAGATTGCGGCAACACTCTGTATCGCGGAATCAACGGTCCACAAGCACGTACAGAACATCTTCGAGAAGTTGCATGCGCGCAACCGTACCGAGCCCATTTACCTGCCGAGCGCGAGTATATAAAAATAAGCTATGTGAGGTGCAC
>CAXTUE010000008.1:1469-1782 GCA_964247355.1 uncultured Ktedonobacteraceae bacterium
ACCTCCCCACCCCTAAAAAAAAAACATAAGCTAGGTCAGCCCCCCAACCACCCAAACTCGCACCCCACCTCACATAGCTTATTTTTATTCATCACCTTTTGTATTTATCTTGGCCTCCATAGCGATCATTGATGGTGGGTTACTTAAGTATTGCTCCCCGAAATCCGCAAGTGCTTGAAGGATCTCAGCTATCGCTTGTCCTTTCTCAGTTAAGCGATACACAACGCGTGGCGGAATTTCTGCATATGCTTGACGCGTAATAAATTCATTCTCTTCCAGCATTTTTAGTCGTAGTGAAAGCGTCTGCGGACTA
>CAXTUE010000008.1:1831-5758 GCA_964247355.1 uncultured Ktedonobacteraceae bacterium
TGCTAGAGCCGCTTGCAATTCTCTAAATCTCTCATTTCCACACATCAACTCGTTCACAATTAATAACGACCACGTATCCCCTAAAAGTCGAGCAGCACGAATAAGAGTATCTTTATTTATTTGTTTCATGGGTTTTTCATCTAAGTTACTCATATCAAAAGTATATCATACCTATTGACAAATTATTCTTCACAAAGTATCATTACTATGAAAATCGTACTTTGTACGATTTTCATAGTAATGATACTTTGTGAAAAGAAAGGTGAGCGCAAACCTATGTCTACAGAAGAAAACAAGCGTATTGCAGCATGAACAAGGGCAATATAGCCATTGCAGATGAAATTTTTGCTCCTGATTTCCGTTTAAACGAAGTGACTGTTGGACCTAATGGTCCTAAGCAAAATCTTGGTGGTACACGCTATGCATTCCCAGATATCCATGTGACTATTGAGGATCAAATTGCTGTAGATGATAAAGTCGTAACACGCTGGACAGTAAGAGGAACTCATCAGAAAGCATACAATGGGATTCCTCCAACAAATAAATCAATAGAAGTAACCGGAATGGTAATCTGGCGTATTGCTAACAATAAAATAGTCGAGGATTGGACCGAATGGAATTTGTTCGGGCTGATGCAACAGCTAGGTGTAATCTCTGCTCCGACAAACAGCTAGATGATTTTTTCTTCAAGAGTGCGGCTTACTAGTCATACGGAGCGGTTTAACGCTCCGTATCCTCACAGGATGACTCTTCAAATTTCAAAATGTTTTATAGTATAGCTACTGGTATGATAAAATAAGATTTCTATGATTGTTACTCTATAATGGACAAAGAGCGTGTCCGAGAAGATCAACCAAACTTCCACAAACAAGTCGCTTGACAACAAGCCAGACGAGAAAGCAGCATTTCTCGTGCGCAATGCTCTCTTTCACCAGCTTGACGAAGCCGAGCTACACGACATAGAGCGTATCGCGACAATTGTTACATATGCACCTGGACGAATTCTCTATCGACCGGGTGAAAGAGGAACTATGCTCTTTTTGTTGGTTTCCGGCATCGTTCACCTCTATCATCTTTCAACTGATGGACGCAAGCTTATCATAGCGACGCCCGAAATTGATAGCTGCTTTGGAGAAACGTCTTTGCTCGGCAATGGCATTCACAGCAGTTTCGCCGAGGTCATCAAAGAGGCTCGCGTGTGTCTCATTAGCAAACAGGACATCGAGCAAGTTACCGCACACAAACCCGTTGTAGCAACCGCACTACTAAACAGTACAAGCCAGCACTTCGCACAGATTGAAGCACAACTTGTCAACACGACCTTTAAGAGTGTCAATGCACGGTTGGCAACGCTTTTGCTACAATTAGCACAGGAAACCCATAGAGTTGACGGCTTCAGCCATGAAGAGCTAGCGGAGCACATGGGCACATACCGCGAAACAGTAAGTGTTGCACTTCGCGACCTCAAAGAGAGCGGAGCCGTAGAATTGGGGCGTAAGCACATAGAGATACGCAATAAGGATTTGTTGCAGCAGCTAGCAGGCATATAAATAATGTATAGATAACAGACTGGGAAGCAGAAAAATCTCTCATGACAACAGTACAGACAGGAATTATTCAAGCGAAGAATGTCAAAAAAATATATCGCAATGGCCATTTACGTGTTGAGGCACTGGCGGGCATTAACATGGAAATCGCGCCCGCAGAGATGGTCGCAATTATGGGCCAAAGTGGGTGCGGAAAAACGACGCTCCTCAATTGCCTTTCAGGTTTGGATAGCATTGACGAGGGTGATATCTTCATTCGGGGCGACAACCTGCGCGATTTAAGCGACAACGAACGTACATCGTACCGTGCCAGACACATGGGTTTTGTGTTTCAAGATTTCAATTTGCTGCCCGTGTTAAGTGCGGTCGAAAACGTGGAACTGCCGATGCTCGTCTCCAAGGTTCCCAGCCGCAAAGCGCGTAAACGTGCGCTAGAGGTACTCGACCTTGTAGGACTCTCCGCCCGCGCTGGTCATAGACCCGCAGAACTTTCCGGTGGCCAGAGACAGCGCGTCACTATCGCAAGAGCCTTGACCAACAATCCCGCCATCGTCTGGGCTGACGAACCAACGGGCAACCTCGATAGTGAGACCGCGCTAGAAATCATGGACCTGCTCACTACACTCAACAAACAAAATGGACAAACCTTCGTGATCGTGACACACGCAATCGAGGTTGGACACATGGCCGATAGAATTATCACGATGCGCGATGGGCGAATTGTAGAGTAAGATAATAAACCGCTATCCTAAGCCCATCTCTTGAGCAGTCCATTTGTGAGACAACGTGGTCGTCTCCTTTAGCATCCATTTATTAAGAAACAGTTTATCGCCTCCAAAGATATTACGCATTTTAAACGGTGCAGGGGTGGTCGCGAGTAGTCGCGCTCGTGCATCCCATCTTCGATAAAAGAACCACGGCTTCGTTAATATATAACATTCTTGTTTCGTCCAAGCAGGACAAGGAACATTATCTTGTTGACATAGCCACTCCACCATAGCAGCACAAAAAGCTGCCCAACGATGCATAGAAGCATTAGGTGCAGGAGGCAAGGGCATTTCTATCATTTCTTCGCGATGTTCAACAGCATAAGCCCACCAATCATTCAAAAAGTTTCCTATTGCTACCCAAGGGGTCATACTATACATCCTCTGTTACAAAAGGACTCATGCACAAGTATATCATGCTTAAAAATCGTCTACTTATTGTCATAAGAAATCACACAAAAAAGTATCCCCATGACTAATCATGGGGATACTTTGTACCATTGAGACTTACGCTAACGTATGCTCCTCCGAGCCGAGAAGCTGATGCACAACTTCTTTGATGTGCGCCGATGAGATGCCATATAACTCTTTCAGCAGCGTCGCGGCACCATGCTCGACAAACTTGTCGGGGAGGCCGATGACTCGTACGTCAATATTGTGTAGCTCATGACGCTCTAAAAGTTCCAATACAGCACTGCCGAAGCCCCCTGCGGCTAAATGGTCCTCGATAGTGATGAGACGACCGGTGCTCTTTGCCAGCCGCAGAATCATGTCTTCATCAAGCGGTTTGGCCCAACGTGCGTTGACAACGGCGACGCGAACGCCCTCTTGCGCCAGCTCCTGGGCGGCAAGTTCGGCCTGTGCCACGGTTGTGCCGTAGGCAAGAATGGCGCATTCGGTTCGCTCAGCCTCCTCAAGTGTGGCGGGACTGAGTAATTCTGCTTTGCCAACCTCTAGTTTGTGCAAATCGTTTGTAAGCGGCGTACCAATACCCTTACCACGTGGATAGCGCAAGCTCACCGGACCATCCATGTAGATGGCGGTGTATAGCATGTGGCGCAACTCTTCCTCGTCCTTTGGTGCCATGACCTTCATGTTAGGAATGTTGCGCATAAACGCGATATCGAAGACACCATGTTGCGTTGGACCATCCTCGCCTACAATACCTGCGCGGTCCATCGCGAACACAACATGCAGGTTCTGGACGGCGATATCGTGAATGATCTGGTCATAGGCACGCTGCATGAAGGTTGAGTAGATCGCAACGACCGGACAGATTCCCTCAACCGCCATACCGCCCGCGAAGGTAACAGCGTGTTGCTCCGCGATACCCACGTCGAAGTAGCGTTCGGGGAAGCGTTGACGAAGTTTCTTAAGACTTGTCCCCTCGGCCATAGCGGCTGTGATACCAACGATATTTGTATCGTTTTCAGCAATCGAGACCAGTGTGTTGCCAAACACATCTTGATATGATGGAGGATCGTTGGGATTCTTCTTGATCTCGCCGGTTTCATAGTCGAATGCGCCAGGTCCGTGCCACTTGGTCGAGTCGCCCTCGGCAACCTCCCAGCCCTTGCCTTTTTTGGTGATGACCTGCACCATCACGGGGCCTT
>CAXTUE010000008.1:5768-9102 GCA_964247355.1 uncultured Ktedonobacteraceae bacterium
GACATCCAGCATCTGCTCCATGTTATGCCCATCAAATGGACCAAAGAACTTAAAGCCGAGTTCCTCAAAGATAGCACCCGTCTTGCTATGCAGGACGACGTTTTTCATGCTTGTCTCGACACGACCCGCCGTCTCGCGCGCCATATCGCCCACAACGGGCAACTTCTCTATCGACCCCTTCGCCATCTCACGCAAGCGTCGATAGCTGGGCGAGGTCTGCATCTGACGTGCCTTCAAGAGGTAAGAATGAAGCGCACCTACGTTATCGGAGATAGATTTATCGTTATCGTTGATGACAATGATGAGATTTTTCTTTAAACTACCAGCATTGTTGATGGCTTCGAGAGCCATACCACCAGTCAATGCGCCATCGCCGATAATCGCGACAACCTTGAAGTCTTTGCCTTGCAGATCGCGAGCAGCAGCGATACCAAGTGCAGCAGAGATTGATGTGCTGGCATGGCTTGCACCAAACACGTCATATTCGCTCTCTTCGCGACGCAGGTAGCCAGAGAGACCGCCGAATTGCCGAATCGTCTTGAAGCGTTCACGTCTGCCGGTTAATAATTTATGTACATATGCCTGATGACCAATATCCCAGACAAGTTGGTCTTCGGGCGTATTAAATGCATAGTGCAGTGCCATTGTCAGTTCAACTACGCCAAGATTGGGGGCCAGATGTCCACCCTTCACCGACACTTTTTCGATGATCTCGCGTCGAATCTCTGCGGCTAACTGTTCCATTTGTGGAATTGTTAAGCTCCGTAACTGCTCTGGACCATCAATGCTATCGAGAATCCTCGTCAAAGGTTTCCTCCCATACTAAATTCCTGGTGTCCCCATAGCACCTCTTGCCTGTTAGCAACATGAGACACGGTACACGGACGCCAATTTCCATTTCTTCCTCTTTTAGAGATGCACGAATATCTGAGAAAGGGTGTATTATATTGTGCTTCCTAGTATTATAGAGATGTTTACGCAACCTCGCAAACACTCCACCCCGGAAAATTCATGCACTTGAGCACTTGACAGACTCTCACGCTGCTTGTAGAGCCAATTGAGAGAAAAAAATAGTCCCTTGACAGGAATAGTGTTTCTTTCTATCATAGCAAACAGGAGAACTACTATGACGAAACAGGAGAATTACCATCAATCATGACAAGAAAAGATAGTGACAAAGACTCAGAACGTCCTCATTATTATTCACAGTTCTGGCTCGACATCGCCGCTGGACGCCGAACCATAGGCGGCCCAAAGCCGGATGAAGAGGGCGAACTACTTGAAGACTCCCAGGAGCCTATCGCGCTACGTCGTCCCTTTAGAAGTGAGCCAGAGGAAGACCTGGATGAGATCGAGGAGCCAGTAGCACAGGGAGAGCGTCCCGCCGCTCTTTCACGCCCCGTCTCAGATGCGGTTAGCCCATCATTCAATGATGTTGTTGCATCCGAACCCGACGAAGTGCCTCTGGCAGCCGACGACATGGATAGTCTTGCCGTGAACGATTCAGCCGTAAACGATTCGGTTGAAGATGCCGACATTCCAGATGTGGACTTCGCGACTGACGAGGATGATGTGGACGAGGAGGAGAACGAAGATAACGAAGAAGAGTTCTTCGATGAGGAGGAAGAGGACGAGGAGGACGAAGGCTGGGTTGCTGGCCGTGGACGTAAGAAAGTTACGCCCAAACGCGCAACAAAACAACCACCCAAGCGCCCTATCAAACGTGAGCCACGTCGCGGCTTCTAAGAATATGCACAGCAAAACACTTGCATTTGGCGGTGCGAATGCAAGTGTTTTGCTGTGCATACAAAACCGTTTACGGATAGATACCGCGAATCTGTGTAGCCTCGGCAACACGCGAGATAGCCAACATGTTTGCCGCTAGACGCATATCGCAAGCATATTGGTCAGCCTTCTCCGCGACAGAGGCAAAAGCCTGACTCATAATAATTTCTAGCTTTTGTGTGATCTCTTCGACACCCCAAAAGAAGCTCTGTAGATCTTGTACCCACTCAAAGTAGCTGACGGTCACACCGCCCGCATTCGCCAGGATATCAGGAATAACAAGACAGTCATGCTCAAAAAGAATACGGTCCGCTTCGGGCGTCGTGGGACCGTTCGCAGCTTCGGCAACAATACGCGCCTGAACGCGGTCCGCGTTCTCGGCAGTGATTACGCCCTCTGTTGCTGCCGGAATGAGAATATCGCATGGCACCTCTAGCACATCCTGCACTCGTAAGCTTTGCGCCTGTGGAAACCCCACCACGCTCCCACGTTCTTGCTTGTGACGCAACACAGCAGCCGGATCAAGACCAGACTCGCTATAGATGCCACCACGCGTATCGCTGACCGCCACAATTTTACAGCCTTCGTTGTGGAAGAGACGCGCTGCAATAGCACCTGCATTGCCATAGCCTTGAATGCTAACCTTTGCGCCCTTCAATGGCATTCCAATACGTCTGGCCGCTTGTCGAGTCACAAAGAGTACTCCAGTTGCCGTTGCGTCGTTACGACCCTCGCTCCCCCCAATTGAGAGCGGTTTACCTGTGACAACGGCGGGAACGGAGAAACCTGCATGCATAGAGAACGTGTCCATCATCCAGGCCATGACTTGCGAGTTGGTGTTGACATCGGGGGCGGGGATATCACTGTGCGGTCCAATGATAATGGAAATTTCGGTCGCGTAACGGCGAGTCATACGCTCAAGTTCGGCGGAGGTCATGCTCTTGGGGTCACAGATAACCCCGCCTTTCGCGCCTCCATAGGGGATGCCGACAACCGCGCACTTCCACGTCATCCACATTGCCAGTGCCTTGACTTCATCGAGTGTTACATCGGGACTATAACGAATGCCACCTTTGGCAGGACCGCGATTGACATTATGCTGGACACGATAGCCTGTGAATGTTTTGATGCGCCCACTGTCGAGACGCACAGGAAAATTAACCGCGAGTTCACGTTTTGGCTGTCGGAGAATCTCTCGTATGTCTTCGGAGAGGTTCAGTTTCTCAGCCGCGAGTTCAAACTGCTGAACCGCCATCGTGTAGGGGTTCAAAGCAGCAGACGACACGTCGTTGTGCATAGCCTGCAACTGCCTTTCATATTCTATTTTTTATATCAACAAGAAAGAGGAACACAAATGATGCGTTCCTCTTTATAGTATACCACGACTCTTACTACGATGGCTGTGACTCGTCGAGTTGCTTGCGTAGCAACGTTTGTACCATATCCGCCTTTGCTTGACCGCGTGTTTGCTTCATCACCTGACCAACCAGCGATTGTAACGCATTGGTTTTGCCGTTGCGATAGTCGGTTGCGGCTTTGGCATTGTTAG
>CAXTUE010000008.1:9112-15216 GCA_964247355.1 uncultured Ktedonobacteraceae bacterium
CCTCTGTCACGATGCGCTCAAGCGTTCCAGTATCATTAATTGGTGGCTTGATGCCCTTGCGCGTCACGATAGCTTCCGGGGTCTCACCCGTTGCAAAGGCTTCATCGAGCACCTCTTTGCCTTGCTTGCCCGTGATGCGCTCTTTCTCAAGCAGGTCCAACAAGTTCGCGAGTGCCACGGGAGTAACGCGACACTCCTGTATAGAGACCGCATTGACCTTGAGCAGACGCACTAAATCGCTGAGTAACCAGTTACTTGCGGCTTTCGCACGAGCTTTGATATCCTTAGCAGTTGAGACAGCCAAGACTTGCTCAAGATAGTCGCCAAGGACCTTATCTTCCGTCAAGACATTCGCGTCTTGCTCGGAAAGGCCAAAACTTGTCATATACCGTGTGCGTCGGGCATCGGGTAGCTCTGGCAGAGCTGCACGAATCTCCTCGACCTGTGCGCTACGAATTAGCAGGGGCGGCAGGTCCGGTTCCGGGAAGTAGCGGTAGTCGTGCGCCTGCTCTTTGCTGCGTTGCGACACCGTGACGCCTCTATTCTCGACCCAACCGCGTGTCTCTTGCACAATCGTGCCGCCAGCGCGCATCAGTTCGATTTGCCGTTGCGCCTCGTACTCGATGGCACGTTCAACGGCTCGGAAACTGTTCATGTTCTTGATTTCAGTCTTCGTACCAAGCTCTTTTTGTCCACGTGGACGAATAGAGACGTTCGCATCGCAGCGCAAACTGCCCTCTTCCAGGCGACCAGACGACACGCCAAGATAGACAAGTATTTCACGCAGCTTTTGCATGTACAGTCGCGCCTCTTCCGCGCTACGCATATCCGGCTCGCTAACAATCTCCATCAACGGTGTGCCAGCGCGGTTCACATCAATCAAGCTATAGCCGTCATGATGATTGAGGCGCGCGGTATCCTCTTCAAGATGCACACGCGTAATGCCGATACGTCGCGTCTGTCCGTGCAGTTCAACGTTAAGATAGCCGCTCTGACTGAGTGGAACGTCATACTGCGAGATTTGATAGCCCTTCATCAGGTCGGGGTAGGGATAATTCTTGCGGTCGAATTTAGAGTATTCTGGAATCGAGCAGTTGAGAGCCAGAGCCGTCATGATCGTATAGCGTACGGCCTCCTCATTGATGACGGGCATCACGCCGGGCATACCCATACACACAGGGCATACATGCGTGTTGGGTGCCTCGTTCGCGTAGCCGGTGCTGCACGAGCAAAACATCTTGCTCTTCGTCAACAATTGAGAGTGCACCTCAAGGCCAATGACCAGCTCAAAATCGGTATCTACAGGTGTGTGTGTTGTCGTCGTCATGCTACCTCACATCGGGCAATTTAGGGTTTTGTGTATATTTATCCGTCTCCTAGTCTAGTCTTTTTCGCCTTATTCGTCAATGGGGAAGCTGTGCATAGACGCTCCTCATCCCACGACCTCGTTATACATCTCGACCAGCGTACTTGTCGCCTCCTGCTCTCCTACAAGTGGCTTGAGTTGTTGTGTTAAGCCATCCAGATTGCGATAGCGCGCGTCAATGGAGGCATGTGAGGCCACCACTGCTGGCTCCTCAAATACGCGCCGGATGGCCTGACATTCCAGGTCGATCTGCTCCCGAATGCGCGCTACCTCACTTTTGTGTTCCATTGTCCTCTCTCTGGTACATTGATAGTTGCAGGGAAGTGTCTACGCATCATCGTCAAGCCATGCGGTCGCTTATCTGCCCCCACAAACGGCTGCCCTTTCGCCTTCGTCGTCGCAATCTCCTCGATCTTCTCTTGTAGTTCCGCCTCATCCTTCACATACACCGTAAAGGCGTTGTCATACAAAAACTTCCCCACCTCGTTGCGCACCTCGAAGCGTAACAGATACAAATATAGGGTTTGGGTTGTTGTGTCTACCGTCTCTTCCATACCTATCTCACTTTCTCAGCAACAGAGTTTGCAGCTCGCTATTTCTGAGATGAATGCCTTGCATCTCATCGAGTCGCACAGCATAGCCCGCATAGTTCGAGAGCACCTGCATCAAGCGTAGCGCATCAGCAAACTCAATCGTGCCGCCTCGCTCCATCAGGTACACAAACAGCACCCGAATACCCGCTTGCACCGCCACCTCATAGCGGCTTAAGCCGTAGCGTTCGCGAAACTGCTGGAAAGTGGGACGCGGGTCACGATGAACGTGCGGCATGGGCATCGTGATTTGGTTGTAAATCATTACTGAGTCTTCTCCTCATTCATGTGTGTCTGGATAGTATGTCCAAAAAGATAGCCGTTCGGCTCTGCCCGCACTTTAATGATTGTGAGTTCGGGATATGTTTCATCACGCCATCGTGTAGCGGATAGAGTTGCTTGCTCAAGAGTTTCTGCATAGGTATGGGCCAGTTGTGTTGTCCCTCTGCCATCCGTTACAAAAATTAAATAGCATGTTTGCTCATCAGACATTGCATTTCTCGCTTTAAGCGTTTTTTCTTCGTTATGAGAATACCTGTATTTCATGGGGGGAAGAATACCTTTAAGTTACCTCGAACTTGCCTTTTAATCGCTCCATGAGAAGTGTCTGAATGTGTTGCAAAACCATGAGGTATCGGCTACAATTTGCACCAGGAAAGAGATGCACATGTTCTTGCGTTCCTCTTGAGAAAGGAGTTGCCTGTTATGAAGACTCTATACACGCCTAATCGTGCTCTACGCTACCAACGAGAGCGGCGCAATTGGACACAAGAACAGGCGGCAGAAGCCTTACTTGCGTTGCGGGGACCAGGAAAACGAGGTGAAGTTAACGCCCGCATGTTTTCTAAGTGGGAGCGTGGCGTACAAATTCCAAGCCTTGAGTATCGCAAGCTCTTATGTCAGTTATATGAGGTCCGGTCGCCCGAAGACCTCGGTTTTCTCAAGCCAGAAGATAGTGCTCTGTCGACTTCTATACGACCGTCGCTTTCCCCAACACATTCCTTCACACTGGCTCACTCCTATAGTGAGTCGCAAGAGGAAGTATGGTTAACATATGGAACACAGTCTTTAGCTCAACTATTTCATGATGGCTGGTCAGCAAACGACATCCTCGCCTCAGTCAGGATTGTGCTGCATGCTATGAGTGGCATGTCGGGCGTTACAAGACAGCAGTTCGTCGTTTCGGATGTGAACACAAGTAAAAAGCCCTTGCTTCACGGAAGGCATGTTTCGGAAGAGGGGCTTACACATCTGCACACCGCATTAGAAGAGAGTATCGGAGCAAGTTGGAAGCTATTTCATACCGCAAGCACTGCTCAACTTCTCGCGTTAGGACAAACACAACTATCTCTCCTTCAACAAGTTCATCCACTGCTCCATCCTTCTGTACGACCATACTTTTATGCAGGGTTATATGGTTTGATAGGAATTTCGCTTCATTTTCAGGAACGTGATACAGAGGCTCTGAGTATTCATCAAAATGGCTATTTTGCGGCATCTACAACTGGAAATACATGGTATATTGTACAGAGTCTCATTTGTCAAGCAGATTGCTATACTGCCTTGAGGCAATACGATCTCGCCGTTCAAACGATAGAAGAAGCACTCGCACGTGTCAGAAATCCTGCTGACAAGGCCGAGACCTGCGCCAAAGCACATTTACTAAGTTGTTGGGCAGATAATGCGATGATGATTGAAGACTACCGAACTGCACAGGAAAAGCTTGAAGCAGCAGAAGAGTGTCTTGACCAAACTATTTCCAATGAAGAGTTTGATCATGCGAGTTGGCTCGTACTTGCGGGAAAATACGCGTTGAGAAGAAGAGACTATACTACTGCACTTCGTCATTTTGAGGCGTCTCTTGTAAAGCTTCCCGTACACTCAACACTGCGACGTGTAGTTACGACGCTTGGAGTGACGAAGGCATATGCACGTATTAGAGCGCGTGAGAAGAGCCTTGAAATTGCGGAACAGCTTGTCCCGATGATACAATCTATTAATTCGAGAATGACCAATCGTTGGTTTGCTGAGTATCTTCAATGCGATTTACTCGATATCTTTCCAACAGATAAAGATGTTCAAACATTTGTGACTCGCACATACGAAATGTTGCCTCAGTTAACAAGCCTCTAAAGCCGTGATGGTGGACGTTTAAGAGAGACGTTCAACAAGAAGCAGACCACCAACAAAATCCTCATACCACGTACGAGCGTTCCCCTGTAACTGTTGAACGCACCATGAGCCGATTGCTTCAAGCTTTGAACGTGAAAATACTTGAAGATGCGCATATGCCACTTCTGGATCGCCTTCCTCATAGGGGACCGCTACGATGAGACGACGCGAAGTGACCTTTAAGAGATTGGAGAGAACTTGATACGTATCGTGCTCGGTGAAGTGTTCCAGCACATGCAAGGCAGTGACAGTATCGAACGAGCCAAGTGTGTCAAAATCATCGGCTAGGAGATCAGCATGTGAAAATCGTACATTTGTCAGACCTCGCTCCCTTGCTAATTCTTGAGCGACGGAGAAGACGTGCTCATCAATGTCAATGCCTCTGGCTTCGGTTACAAACGGTATCCGTTCAGCTAGTAACAGTGATAGAAACCCGCCATTGCACGCAGCATCAAGAAACCGTTCACCCACACACAATTCGCAGACACGCTGATAGAGCGTAGCTGAGGCACCGAGCGTTCCATAATCAGGAAGAGAAGGAGTAGTTGCAGAACTTGAAAAAGCTAGTAATCTCTGTAACGTATTAGTACCGAAGTAGTTCCAGGCACGACGAACATCGTCAGGGAACAGCGATCCTCCTACGATACCAGCACAAAGGTCGTTAAGGTGTTGCCACCCTTGAATAACACCAAATGGTTTCAGTTCTTGAATGAGATAATGGGTGAGGTCACTATCAATTTCTTGTGGAGCGAACCAGTGAACTAAGACAGTACTTGGCTCTTCTGAGCGTGTGAAGAGCAAAAAGTGTTTTGTCTCAAACGCTTGATATCCGCCTTCAGCAAATCGCCCTTTGAGTAACGTACGGTTCACATGATAGCCATTGACGATAATAAAATTTCCAATGTGAACAGAACGTTCCTGAATAGAAACCTTCTTCGCTTTGGTCTGTATGAGATTTGTAGATGGCTTCTCAATCATGTATTGCTCCTAAAAAACGCTATATGGCTCTCCATGCGTCCTTGATATTAAACTAGGTAGTCAGGCGATAAAAAAATGCTATATCAGGTTATACCACACATTGGATAATACCCAAATTTCTCTAACTCTACGGTTCAATTACAGTGACGAAGTGGAAAGTATTGGAGGCGGTGTCTGAATGTCATGAGCGATTGGCAATTTTGACAAAATGGGTTATACTGTGCCAAACGAAGGAACAGTCAGTCACCTCGCTACCGGACAACCCACCAGGCAGGAAGTGGCGCTTGTACACGTTATAACCTTAAAACATGTGTACGTAAGCGGGCAGGAGAGAAACAGAATATGTCCCTAATCAATATGGCGAAACGCGAAATCAATTGTAAAATTGTCTACTACGGCATCGGATTGTGTGGCAAAACCACCAACCTTCACTATATACACCAAGCAGTGAACCCACAAGATGTTGGCGATATGGTCTCTATCGACACCGAAACCGAGCGCACACTCTACTTCGACCTCCTTCCTCTCGAACTCGGTAAGGTCCACGGCTTCCAGATTCGCTTCCAGTTGTACACGGTCCCTGGTCAGATTCTCTATCAGCAAACGCGTATTTCTGTGCTCAAAGGTGCAGACTGCGTGATCTTCGTAGCCGACTCACAGGCCAGCAAGCTCCAGGAAAATATCGAGTGCTGGAATGAACTGCAAGAACAACTACGCCGCATGAATAAAGATGTCTCAGACTTCCCGCTCGTGATGCAGTGGAACAAGCGAGATTTACCCGATGTACTACCAACCTCTGTTCTGGAAAAATACCTCAACCCTAACCGCGTACCCAGCTTCGAGGGTATTGCCGTAAGTGGACAAGGAGTGATTGAGTCATTACGTGTTGGCATCAACTCAACGCTACAGCGATTGGAGCGCATCTAACAAACTTGGTAGGGACCGCATTCATTCCGTCCGTCTTGCAACTCGATAACCGGAGACGGACGGAATGAATG
>CAXTUE010000008.1:15226-18674 GCA_964247355.1 uncultured Ktedonobacteraceae bacterium
ACCCCCCGGAAACCGGACGGAATTATTGCGGTCCCTACCAAATTTATGCGATTGTTGATGATGCTTGAAGCATGTATAATGGCGAACATCAGGTAAAACCATCCCCTGTCACCTACAGTTATATTTTTCGATGTGTCTGTATACTAGATAGAGAGCAGGGAACCAGGCAACTACATACCGCACTCCTGCCTCTCACGAAGGAATTACATGGAAATAATACGTGTCATCGTCATCGACGAGCAACCGCTCTTCCGCGCAGGTATTCGCGCAACTCTCGCAAGTACGGGCGATTGACAGATTGTTGGAGATTCTACTGATACATTCGATGTGCTCGAATTAGCTCGCATACACAACCCTGATGTGGCCTTAATCGACACTGGCCTCATCGCCTCCGATCCGCTAGAGATCGCGCGTCAGGCACGTCATCTTGTGCCACGTATGGCGATTATCATGCTCACACCCACCGAGGACGAGGAGCGTTTATTTCAATCCATCAAAGTAGGAGCCGCCGCCTACTACACACGCAACATCACTCCTACCGATCTGATTGAAGCTGTCCGTAAGGTGAGTAACGGTGAATATCTGATTCAGGACGATGTACTGACAAAACCACAGCTTGCCAGTCGCGTCCTTAAGTCTTTCCGCGAATTGACAGTTGAGGATGAAGAAGGCGAGAATAAGGACCTGTATTCGCCGCTTTCAAGCCGTGAAGTCGAGATACTTGACTATATCGCACGTGGCAATAGCAATAAAGAGATTGCGAAATCACTCAAGATTAGCGATCAAACCGTGAAAAACCATATCACGTCAATTCTTAAAAAGCTCTCGGTGAACGACCGCACCGCAGCCGTCGTGCATGCACTTCGCCACGGTTGGATTAAAATGGGCGAAGATTAACAGGTCACATAGCCCATTAGTACCAATTTCAATTTCGTGATATTTGCTCACGGAACCCAATGCAACACTGCTTTTTTAGGGTTGCATTGGGTTCCGTGAGCAAATATCATACCCAGACAGACAATACTTCTTTTCCATTGTTGGCATCCACAAAGACGTAGAGATCATGGTAAGAGCGTGTAGAAGGTACAGGGTCTACGGAGGCAGTATTGGGCGCGATGGGAATATGTTGATAGAGCACCATCCACACAGGCGTATTTGTTACAGTAGCATGCGTTGCGTTCCCCGTTGGAGCATAATTGAGCAAGACATATTTCGCGTTCGTGTTCTTTGCGTTTGCTGCAGCGTCCGGTTCTAGCTGGTTCGCAATCGTCATAGCTTGCTGTTGATTTAACGCCGAACTCTGATTTGCCTGACCGAGGCTAATACCGGCTGCGACAAGTTGCGGTACTGGTGCGTCGGCTGGCGTTGCATTCGTACCAGGTAATGGCCAGACAATTGAGCCTGAACCATTATTGTTGTGCTGTGCAAGTAGAAGCCATCCCAGCCAGAGACAACCAAGACTCAGCAGAACTGCTCCCGCAATTCCACTTATGCGTTTTGATTGCGCGCGCCGTCGCCTCTTGACCATAGCATCTCTACACTCCTCTATGTACACGTTTGTCATAGACAACTATAACGCAAAGCACACTACATGGCAAATTTTGTTGACCGCGTTTTCGTGTACACGATATACTGATAGTAAAGAAGTAAAATAGTATTTTTTTTGCTTCTCTATGAACGAAAGGAATTATATCTCTGTGAAAGTTTATGGTCGCATGACGGTATTTCCTGTGATGCCCCCGCGCATCAACCGTCTTTACGAGCTTGCCTATAACCTGTGGTGGAGTTGGCGTCCCGAAGCGCGTCTCCTCTATAGCTCGCTCGATCCCGCACTCTGGGAGCAGGTGGGACATAATCCAGTGCGCTTTCTGAGCGAAGTGAATCCTAGCATTCTCGAACAAGCTGCCGAAAACAACGATTATTTGCGGCAGTTCGATAGCGCACTCAACGACTTCGACTACTACATGCACCCACGTGCCGACGATACATGGTTCTCTCACACATACCCAGAATTGACCGATAAGGTCATTGCCTATTTCTCAGCCGAGTTTGGCCTGCACGAGTCGCTGCCAATCTATTCAGGTGGTCTGGGTATTCTTTCCGGCGATCATTGTAAAGAGGCCAGTGATCTCGGCTTACCATTTGTCGGCGTTGGCTTTCTGTATCCGCAGGGCTACTTCCACCAGCGCGTCACCCGTGAGGGCAGACAAGAAGCGACCTATGATAAACTGCACTTTTCAGAGGCACCCGCGACACCCGCGACCGGACCTGATGGCAGCGAGATCATGATTAACGTTGATCTGCCTGGACGCCGCATTTACGCAAAAGTCTGGAAGCTACAGGTCGGGCGTATTCCCCTCTATCTTATGGATACCGATGTAACACCTAACGCCCCCAATGATCGCGAACTTTCCGCCCGTCTCTATTCGGGCGATCACGAGATGCGCATCTCGCAGGAAATCGTGCTCGGCATCGGCGGTGTGCGAACGTTACGCGCGCTCGGTATAGCACCCTCTGCATGGCATCTCAACGAAGGCCACGCGGCATTTCTAAACTTGGAACGCTGCCGCGAACTGGTTGTATCGGGACTTAGCTTTAACGAAGCGCGTGAGGCGGTCGCCGCAAACTCACTCTTCACAACACATACTCCCGTTCCTGCCGGCAACGATGCGTTCAGCTACGAGTTGATCGACAAGTATTTCGGCAACTACTGGGGACAACTCGGCTTGAACCGCGATCAGTTTATGGCTGTCGCACGTGAAGAGCATGGCTGGGGTCCAACCTACAGCATGACCGTGCTAGCCCTTACACTAACTGGACAGCACAATGGTGTGAGTAAACTACACGGCAATGTATCACGCAAGATGTGGCAGTTTCTCTGGCCCGGTACTGAAGTTGACGAGGTGCCGATAGGTTCTGTCACTAACGGCATTCATACCTTCTCCTGGATCGCGCCAGAGGTAAACGAACTGTATAGAACCTATCTCGACAAGGATTGGGGACGCAACGTCGATAATCAGCAATTTTGGGATAGCAACATCAACAACATTCCCGATGTCGAGCTATGGAAGACGCATGCACAAAGCAAAAATAAGCTTATCATGTATGCGAGACACCGATTGAAGCAGCAGCATCTCCGAGTCGGCGAAGGTTCCCTCCAAATTGCAGAAATCGACAATTTCCTGGACCCAACTGCGTTAACGCTCGGCTTCGCACGTCGCTTCGCCACCTACAAACGCGCAACCCTGATCTTCCGCGATATCGAGCGTCTCAAACGCATTCTGAACAATCCAGACCGTCCTGTGCAGGTCGTCTTCGCGGGGAAGGCACATCCTGCTGATGAGCCAGGGAAGGCGTTGATCGAGCAGGTCTACAAACTATCACGTACTCAAGAATTCAAAGGCAAGATTGTCTTTCTTGAGAACTACGATATCGACATGGCCCGTTA
>CAXTUE010000008.1:18684-19546 GCA_964247355.1 uncultured Ktedonobacteraceae bacterium
GAACAGATGTGTGGCTGAACAATCCAATCCGTCCCTATGAGGCAAGCGGAACCAGTGGTCAAAAAGCTGCCCTCAATGGACAGCCAAATTGTAGTATTCTCGATGGCTGGTGGGTCGAGGGCTACAACGGCAAAAACGGTTGGGCGATTGGTGAGGAGCGCGAATATCACGACTCGGAAGCGCAGGCCGAAGCCGATAGCATTTCGCTGTATCGTCTACTCGAAGAAGAGATCGTGCCAACATTCTTTGAGCGCGATAGCGACGGTATACCGCATCGCTGGCTAGGCTACATGAAAGAAGCGATTCGGACATGTGCGCCACAGTTCAGTATGCGTCGCATGGTCAAAGATTACACAAAAAGCTACTATGTGCCGGACATCCAGCATAGCCAGTACATTGAGCAGAACCATTATGAGCAGGCTCGCACACTTGCCGCATGGAAAGAGCGGGTTCGTGCTGCATGGAGTAAGCTTGAACTATACGTTGATGGACGACGCGATGGTCAACTCAGCCTCGGCGAAGGCATTGACGTGCGGGCGTGGGTACGCGGCAACGGTTTATCACCTGAAGACCTGAGCGTCGAACTGGTCTACGGCGAGACCAATGAGGAGGACGTTCAAGCACAGCATAGCATTCCCATGACGTACACAAAGCAAGAGCAAGATGGCTCTTACCGCTATGACGCGCAACTCAAACCCGACGAAAGCGGTAGTATTGCCTACAATGTTCGCGTCGTGCCAACCCATTCAGGCTTGACCGAGAAATACGAGATGGGCCTGATTCGCTGGGCATAACGCAGTTTCAACTTTAGGATAAGCTGTTGTAGGGACCGCATTCATCACGTCCGCCTACCTAGGTGAGA
>CAXTUE010000008.1:19572-22049 GCA_964247355.1 uncultured Ktedonobacteraceae bacterium
GGGCGTCAGGTTTTTATTCCGGTCCCTACCTGTAATCCAGACTCTTTCTTGAAACACCATAATTGGTTCCCACAACAGGGATTTCCCTTTTGTTAAAGATATTCCATACCAATTTTTAAGAGGTTTCGCTGTCAGTAGTGGCGATTTGCACCATGCGCTCGCCTAATCGTAACAGTGCTTCACGCAGCTCTAGTGGACGATGCACAACGAATGGGAGATTGATTGCCATAAGATAGCGAGCCATCGCATCCAAGTCATCATACTGTTCCTGTAATAATACTCCTGTTGTGGTGAGCGTTAACGTGCCGTAAAGCGTTGAAATTCTTTGCTGTACAGTATCTATGTCTGCCCCAAACTCGACCTCTATAGATATACCATTCGCAGCCTGCTTCTCTTGCACAAACTTTTCGTAATCAAAGTTTTGCGCCTTCTCGAAGGTTTCCGTGAGCACCTTCGTGTGCTGAATACGGTCAAGCCTAAAGACACGATAATCCTTGCGCAAGCAACAATATGCCACCAAATACCAATGTCCTCTCCATCCACCCATGCCATACGGCTCGACTTTGCGATGCGTACTTTGCTGTTCCAATGAAAAATAGTCGATAGCGACTCGCTGTGAAGCGGAAATTGCCTCACTCAAATCTATCAACAGAGAGGCGTCGGGGCGTGATTGCTGTTGACGCGAGAAAAGGACAAGATGCGATGAAACTGCTTGTAGACGTTCTCGTGCTTGCATCGGCAGAACTCGTGATATCTTCGCCATAGCGCCTTCGATAGCCACAGGTGACTGCTCAATCTCCAACCACGTACTCGTCAGCAAGCCAAGCATGACAGCCGTCGCCTCTTCCTCCGTAAACATCAATGGCGGTAGTTTAAAGCCTGGACGAAGCCGATATCCACCATGACGCCCAATATTTGCCTCAACCGGAATACCAACGTCCTGCAGATGATTGATATAACGACGCACCGTTCGCACATCCATCTCAAGACGCGCCGCTAACTCAGGTCCAGTAATCGAAGGGCGCGACTGAAGCAGTTCAAGGACGGTGAGGACGCGACTGGTTGGATGGTACACAACGATTCTCCGATTTCAGCAAAGTACAAAATTTATAAAAATTAGGGATAAACAAGGAACGATTTTGTCCTCCTTTCAGCATATACTTAAAGCATGGAATACGTCAAGCTAATGAACTTTAGCAACAAGGAGACATTTAAAATGAGTACTCAACCATTCAAAGTAGATATCCCACAAGCAACACTCGATGATTTGCACGAACGTCTAGCTCGCACACGATGGCCTGACGAAATCGAAAGCGCAGGCTGGGACTACGGTACGAACTTGGAATACTTGCGAGAACTGACGAACTATTGGCAACATACATTTGATTGGCGAAAGCAAGAGGTCATGCTCAATGGATTCTCACATTTTCGTGCAGAGATCGATGGTTTAGGCATCCATTTTATTCACGAGCGCGGCAAGGGACCAAACCCAACTCCTATTATTCTTACACATGGCTGGCCTGGCTCGTTCTATGAAATGCTAAAGGTCATTCCGTTGCTTACCGATCCTGAGAGCCACGGGGGAAAAGCTGAAGATGCCTTTGATGTTATCGTTCCATCACTACCGGGTTATGGATTCTCGGATCGCCCAACAAAGCGTGGCATGACAGTCTCGCGCATTGCCGATATGTGGGTACACCTAATGACAAATGAGCTTAGCTACACACATTTTGCGGCTCAAGGTGGCGACTGGGGAAGTGCCGTAACGGAACAACTCGCGATTGCCCACGCGGATGCAGTGCTTGGTGTTCACTTCAACAACGTACCTTTCACGCGTCTGTATGCAAAAGTCGATAACCTCTCTCAGGAGGAGAAAACGTACTTGGCAACAGTCCGCCCTTGGCAATCACAAGAAAGTGCTTATGCGATGATACAGGGAAGTAAACCGCAAACGCTCGGCTACGGGTTGAACGATTCGCCAGTTGGCCTGGCTAGCTGGCTCGTGGAGAAGTTTCGTGCCTGGAGTGACTGTGATGGCGACATAGAAAAGCGTTTTACAAAAGACGAACTGCTGACGACAATCATGATTTACTGGGTGACAGAAACCATCAATTCTGCGAACCGTCTCTACTACGAGGCCACTCACAATCCTACACTGCCAAACTCAGCGGGAAAAAGCAGTGTTCCGGCAGCGATAGCGCGCTTTCCACATGATATTCTGCCTGCACCTCGTGAATGGTCAGAGCGTTGGTTCAACGTCCAGCAATGGACAGCAATGCCGCACGGAGGACACTTTGCCGCACTAGAGGAACCCGAACTGCTGGTAGAGGACATCCGTACATTCTTCCGTAAGTTCAAAGCAAAATCCTAACAAGGAGGACTAATCCATTATGACGCGCCTGGACGTAGTACACCAGAGACTACACAACCAACACATCGCTCAACCCACGTTTGCCACGCCTGTTGATGTAGTGCAG
>CAXTUE010000009.1:0-8042 GCA_964247355.1 uncultured Ktedonobacteraceae bacterium
GCGCCATGTTGTGTTGCATAGTAAATTGTAGTGCTTGCGCCAGTGCGTCAACCGAGGGTACCGGCGTCGTAGCCATCGTATCAACCGTATCACTAGCCCAGCCGCCACCAGGACTTACCTCTTCGGGCCACCAGCCCGTTTCGCTCTGTATTTCATCTGCAAGTTGCAGCAAACATGCTAAACACTCTTGGTATGGCTTCACCTCGCGCAACATCGTCCCCGTATGAGCATGTAAGCCGACCAGACGCAGTGCAGTGTTTCTTACAATATGCCCACACACGACTTTCGCGTCAGCAAGCGCAAAGCCAAATTTAGAAGAGGCATGTCCTGTTTGTAAATAGCGATGTGTATCCGTCTCTACTTCGGGCGCAACTCTCAGCAGCACAGCAGGACATACATCCAGTTCTCGCGCCAGCCGTGTCAATCGTTCTACCTCGCTCCAATTGTCGAGTATGATACGTCCCACTCCTAGCTTGAGTGCCTCCCGTAGTTCCGCCTCAGATTTATTGTTGCCATGAAACGAAATGCTCTCCATTGGAAACTCCGCTCGTTGCGCCACCGCCAGTTCTCCACCGGACACAACATCCAACCCGAACCCCTGCTCCGCCATTATCCGGGCAACAAGCGGCGAAATATACGCCTTTGACGCGTAGAGCATATGCACATCGGATGCAGAATAGTATGTCTTAAACGCCTGCTGGTACTGTTTGCAGGCATCAACAATTGTTGATTTGTCATAGATATAGAGTGGCGTTCCATATTGCTTTGCGAGTTCAGAGAGAGAGTGGTTGGCTATATGAATTTCCTGGGATGTCGAGAGCGTAGTGGTAATAGGTAAGAGATGGGAAATAATAGTTGATACGTTCATGTTTCGACGTTCCTTCTAAAAACTCGCTTCCCTCATGCTACCACATTATGCTAAAATAGGTTTGACAGTTGAAGATGATTAAGAAGAGGTTTTTAGCATTATGACACAGACCGACGACCGCACACAGGAGCAGCAGGCAGCGCAGGAGAAGAAAACGCCACGCCTGCGCTTCGCTCCCAGCCCTACCGGATTTCAGCATATCGGCGGCTTCCGTACCGCGCTCTTTAGCTGGCTCTATGCCCGCCACACCGGAGGCCAATTTATTCTGCGTATCGAAGATACAGACGAAGCACGCACAGTAGTAGGAGCGGTCGATTTTCTCATCGAGGGCATGAATTGGTTTGGCATGGATGTTGACGAAGGCCCGATTACCGGTGGCCCCTATGGTCCATACTATCAGACACAGCGCAAGGCACTCTATCAAAAATATGCTTATCAGCTTATTGCATCTGGTAGTGCCTATCCTTGCTACTGCACACCAGAGCGGCTGGAGGGGGTACGTAAAGAGCAAGAGGCACGGAAGTTGCCGCCGCGCTATGATCGCCACTGTCGCTATCTCACAAAAGAGCAGCGTGCTGAGAAAGAAGCAGAGGGCGCGACATGGACAGTGCGATTTGCAATACCTCTTGATGGTGAGACGGTTGTTCACGATGAGATTCATGGCGATATGGTTTTCAAAAATGAAAATTTGGACGACATGATTATTCTCAAGACGAGTGGCCTTCCACCGTATCATTTAGCACATCTTGTCGATGATCATTTCATGGAAATTACACACGTTTTACGCGGAGAAGAATGGATACCTAGTTCTCCGCTCCATGTGCAACTCTACAAGGCACTGGGATGGGAGACTCCACTATTCTATCATCTTCCTACTGTACTGGGAAAAGACAAGAAAAAGCTGAGTAAGCGTAAAGATGCACCAGCATGGTCAGACTTGCAGAAGGCTGGTTATCTTCCTGAGGCCGTGTTCAACTTCATGGCATTGCTTGGCTGGTCCTATGATGATAAGACAGAAATCTTCACGCGCGAAGAACTTGTCAAAGCATTTTCGCTGAAACGCGTCGGTATTGCGTCGGGCATCTACGATCCCGAAAAACTGACATGGATGAACGGACTCTATATCCGCAATCTCTCGCTTGACGAGCTAACACAGCGCACATTGCCCTACCTTGAGCGACCAGAGGCGGAGGACGGGCTTCCTGATAGCGTGAAAAGACCACTGGACCCCGAATATACGAAGCAAGTGCTGGCACTTGAGCAGGAGCGTCTCAAAACGCTGAGTGACGCAACCAAAGCGCATTTCTTCTTCGAGGACGAGCTGACGTACGAAGCATCAATGCTCATTCAGAAAGGCATGGACGACGCACGAACACTCGACGCGCTCGTAAAAGCACAGAGTCGCTTAACCGAGTTGGGACAGTGGGAGCGTTCAGTCATGGAGTCAGCGATGGACGAGCTAGGGATAGCACTCGGCTTAAAGCGTGGACAGTTCTTCGGGACGCTGCGTGTCGCAGTCAGTGGGAGCAACGCCACACCTCCTCTCTTTCCCATGATGGAGGTGCTTGGACGCGAGGTCAGCATGAGGCGCATCGAGCAAGCAATCGCGAAGCTTGTATGATGATAAAAAAGCAAGGGCACCGGTAAGGGGAATGCCCCTCCCATAGCCTCACGTCGTATAGGAGGGGTATTCCTCGAGCCGCGTTTGGGGAACGATGAAGGCAGCGGGTGCCCTAGAGATAGATGGCACATGATTAACAAAGACTACATCCTGCGCATGGCAGAGAAATTTGGCAGAGCACTAGCAATTATTCTCCGCTTGCGCGAATACAACAAGCACGAAGAGGCGTTGATATACGCCGACGATTTGCTGCTGCAAATGACAGGTTTGACTTCGGGTTTTATCAATTCAGTCTCCGAGGACATGCTTATACAGGCAATCTCACCGTTGGGTATGCTCAATGTCGACAAATGCCTGTGGATTGCCGTCTTGCTCAAGTCGGAAGGCGAGATATATGAAGAGCTAGGAAATAGCAACGAAAGCTATTATCGCTATCTCAAATCGCTAAATCTCTACCTGCTCGCCCTTTTCTCCGAACCAACACTGGAGGACATGCAGGCAGACATAGATGAGCTACTTAACAAACTCGCGGACTACGAACTGCCAATTGGTACAAAAGAAAAGCTTTTTCGCTACTTTGAACATATAGGTGCGTATGATAAAGCTGAAAACACGCTGTTCGAGATCATAGAGCCTAATACAGCAAACGTAGGCTTCGTTGGATTGGGAGCAGCATTTTACAGACGACTTCTCTTGAAAAGCGATGCTGAGTTACAAAAGGGCAATCTTTCAAGAGAGGAGGTTGAAGAGGGACTAACACAACTTAACAATAGACTGGACAAGTAACTCCCGAATAGATTACACTTAGTTAACACTCACTTAACAATAAGTGAGTGGTTTCAAAAGTAGGGAGTTTCGGTGGCTGCATCATCTCAAAGAATTTTTTTACCCAGGAGAGGCTCAAAGGTGTCAACGACACAATCAACACAGGTTGCTCGTTCTACAGTTAGTGATTCGTGGCGGTGGATGTGGCCCGATCTTTTGATGCGCATTCTTCCAATGGGTGCCGTACCTTTTCTCTACATCTTCTTCCTGCATCTACCCTTATCATTTTTAGGTTTGACGTTGCATGATGCTCCCCAGCAACTTGTAATTGGACTTGTTGTTGGTATCGCGATGGCAGCGTTTGCAGTGGTTTATCGCATGCTGCTTGTGGGGCCGTGGTTTCGCTGGCCCACACTCAACGACCACCTGTTTCAGGGCATCTTCTACCTGCTAATTAATGGACCAGTCGAGGAGCTTTTTTTTCGTGGCTTTATGTTAGCCACGGTCGCACAGTGGACGGGCCAGCTCTGGTTAGGCTGGCTGGTGAGCACTGCCGCCTATACGCTCTACCATCGTCTTGGAAAGTGGAGTTGGCGTAGTGTGGGTGGCGTGGGACTCGCCAGCCTCGTGTTTAGCCTCGTCTATCTCTCGCAAGCGGAGCCACGCTCCCTGCTAGCGGTCATCATTATTCATGGCTTCACGACAAGCGGTTTTCTAAGTTGGGGCGACGAAGTGTTGTACCGGAGATGGAAATATCGCCAGTCGCGATAAAGCCTGAATTGCCTGCGTTTTTTTGCGTAGAATGTGCGTTATGTAAAGGGAGAGTATTATACTGGTACTCTTCCTTTCCTATTTTTGCTATATCGTTACCATAACTGTACCAATTCGTCTTCCCAGTAAGGTACAATATAGCAAGAAGTATTTACCAAGAGCAATACACACTCTTTTTTTATACTATTCGGAGGTCCATTTCCTTGAAAATCGTTGTTACCGGAGGAGCAGGTTTTATTGGCTCCAACTTATGTACGCGGTTGCTTCACGAGGGTCATACTGTTCTATGCGTCGATAATCTACTTACTGGCTCTACCTCTAACATTGAAGCATTACGCAATCATCCACAGTTTACATTTATTCAACATGATGTTACTCAGCCATTTTCTTTTGAAGCTGATGCGATTTTCCATATGGCAAGTCCCGCAAGTCCAATTGGCTATATGGATCATCCTATCGAGACCATTCTGGTAAATAGTCAGGGTACATACCAGATGTTAGAGGCCGCAAAAAGACAGCATGCAATGTTTCTTATTTCTTCTACCTCAGAGATATACGGCGATCCTTTAGTTCATCCGCAGCGTGAAGATTACTGGGGCAATGTCAATCCTATCGGCCCCCGTGCCTGCTATGACGAAAGCAAACGGCTTGGCGAAACGCTGACAATGGAATACTATCGCCAATTCCAACTGAATGCACGTATCGTGCGCATCTTCAATACTTATGGTCCCAATAGTCAAGTGAACGATGGACGCATGATTCCTAACTTTATCACGCAAGCCCTCAAAAATGAGCCGCTTACCATTTATGGTGACGGCAAGAAAACACGCAGTATTTGCTACGTCAGCGATTTAGTTGACGGCCTGATGCGAGCGATGTTCCAGCCAGAAACGGCGGGCGAAGTTTTTAACCTCGGCAATCCAGAAGAGCATACTGTGCTTGAGTTCGCCCAAACCATTATTCGTCTTTGTGAGGCAGACTCTTCTATTATCTATGAATCAAGCCGTATCGATGATCCCGAACGTCGGCGTCCGAACATAGCAAAAGCTCAGAGTGTCCTGGGTTGGCGTGTGAACGTTTCTATGGAAGATGGACTACGACGCACAATAGAATGGTTCCGTAGCTACACTACTCATCTTTCTACCGTTTCCTAGCAATTCCGCATGAACGTTCGTCTAGAAATAAAGATGCATATATGTATAATCCCGGCATAGAACAGGTAGGGCAAGCTACCTCACGGCCCGCGCGCAGTCCAGCATGGCTTGCGACTCTACACGATCAAGTCACGTTCGCAAACGTTGTAGGCTTGCTCGGCGGTCTGCTTGCGCTTTTTTGCCTGCTTGTCCTGCCAAGCTCGACCTACTGGAATATTCGTCTTCCCCTGTACCTAATAGTTATTCTATGGACACTGTTGCGTCCACGTGTAGCCCTGTATCTGCTTCCAATTGCTATACCGTGGGGATCGCTCGATACAATCTCGTATAGTAGTCTCAATGTGAATAGTGCGGACATTCTTGCCATACTGCTCATTGTAAGTTGGCTTGGTGGCTTCGTTCTTCGTTCGCAGGGATTACTGAGTACCGGCCCATTAGATAGAGAAAATGCTCCTCTTCCGCGTTACCTTGTAGTCGCCGCCGTAGCATTGCTCTTCGCGATGATTCTATCTACGGTGACTGCGCTGAGCGTTACAGCAAGCATCAAAGACCTTATTAAGTGGATCGAGTTCCTGGCGGTGCTCTTGTTAGGCGCGACATATCTACGTACGCGCAAGCAGGTATGGATACTGGTTATTATGATGCTGCTGGCATTAGTCTCGCAAGCAGTATATGGCTATGCGCAAAATTTTCTCAATCTTGGACCCCAATCTTTCATTCGTGAAGGCGGCTTACGCGTCTATGGCACGTTTGGCCAGCCTAATCCCTATGCTGGCTATATCAATATGTCGCTTCCCATTGCACTCTCACTGCTCTTACTAGGGCGCAATTGGGCCACACGTATCCTGGCAGGAGTGGTTGCCATTCTACTTGGAGCGGCTGAATATCTAACAAAATCGAATGGTGGACAGATCGCGATCTCAGTCGCGGTCCTCTTCATTTCTATAGTTGGTTTTCCGCCACTTCGCAAACTGGCCGCCACAGCCGGTGTTGGTCTACTTCTGATCATAGCGGCCCTTCTTGCGGGAATTGTTCCTCAACGTCTGACACAACCAATATTGAGCAAGCTTGGTCTAATCGCTATCTCGTTTACATCTCCTAGTGCTCAGGATTACTCCACGGCAGAGCGCCTTGCCCACTGGATTGCAGGCATCAACATGTTTCTTAACCATCCTTTTACTGGTGTTGGCATTGGAAACTATGGTACTGCCTATGGTCCTTATCACATCGCTATCTTTGTCAACTCGTTGGATCACGCACACAACTACTATATCAACATCTCGGCTGAGACAGGATTTATTGGCTTGACAACTTTTGTTCTGCTTCTAATAGCCATGTTTGTCGCAGGAGGTCGTGCGTATAAGGCGATTAGCAAAAAATATATGCAGCTAAAAGCAGAGTATGCCACTCCCAAAGTAGAAATATCAAAGTTAGCTATGTTACAGGCGTCAGATACGTTGGGGAATTGCGTGAATGATCGAGCAGTAGCAATTGGTCTATTGGCATCCTTGCTAGGTATCTGTGTCCATAATCTCGTCGACAATCTCTATGTACACGGCATGACTATGCTCTTCGCATTGCTCCTGGTTGCCCTCGTCCGTCTTGCAAGCATACACTCCGAAACGAGCAGCAACGGGAATTCACTTTTGGCTTCGGAAGAAAAGCTATACGAGAAACGCATACACGATTCTAAAGCTTGACACCTATATAAAGCTACACTATAATTTTCGGGCGAAGATAGTAAAGGTGAGGTTCAACGCTATGTCTGAACATCCTCAAATAGAACTCTACGTCACCGTTGGCAGCGACCAACAGAACGCGTCAATCGAGGCACTGCTTGCATCGGCTCCTGTAGATGCTGTTGTGGCGCAGACCTTACAAGCAGTACACGTTACACAACCAGTCATGCTCACATTGCTCGTTACAGACGACGAAGGCATACGCGATATGAACAAACAATATCGTGAGCAGGACAAGCCGACCGATGTGCTCTCGTTCCCCCTTTTAGATGCACCTCTTGTACAAGCTCCAACTGAGCAATTATGGACCCAACTGGAAGAACAGGTAGAAGCACAAGCAAAACAGCCTGCGTTTGTTACACCACCGGGTAGTATAACAAATCTTGGTGATATTGTTATGTCGTGGCCTACGCTCGCACAACAGGCAGCAGATGCAGGCCATTCACCCGTCTATGAACTCCTTTACCTACTGTCGCATGGTGTATTACATCTTGTAGGCTATGACGATCAGACTGAAGCAGGTTATCAAGCTATGGTAGGCATTCAACAGTCGGTCTTACAAGTGGTGGGACAAAAGGCATAGTTGGCATGAGTCAGCCTCCACGCCCACCAACAGTTCACTCGACGAAGAGCGAATGGGGCAAGTTCATTGCAGGCTTTGGTTATGCCTTTCACGGATTGTGGTATGCTCTCCGTACTCAACGCAATGCTCGTGTGCATATTGTTATTGGAGTGCTGGCTATTCTTGTAAGCATTTTCTTTCGTATCTCTCCCGTTGAGTTTGCAATGATTTTTGTGGCAATTACGGGTGTGTTCGTCGCGGAGATGTTCAATACCGTGATAGAGATTTGCGTTGATCTAGCTACCCCGACCTATCATCCCCTTGCAAAAATCGCAAAAGACGTTGCAGCAGGTGCCGTTTTGCTCAACGCGATACTCTCTGTTATTATTGGTCTCCTCGTACTCGGCCCCCATGTATGGGCGTTTCTCGCTCGATTTCTTTAACACAAAAATTGTAGGGACCGATGATGGTGTTTCACAAACTATCTTGGATACCGTAGGGGCCCCAATTATAAAAAACACCCTTGAGTGAAACACCGGGATGCGGCCGGCGATAAATGAGG
>CAXTUE010000009.1:8052-21607 GCA_964247355.1 uncultured Ktedonobacteraceae bacterium
CCCCCCATACCCCCCGCCCCCCCTCACTCCCCCCCCCCCACGGCGCAGTTTATTAATGCTGTCCCTACCTCCGGCATATCCACAGTAGTTCATGAAAACGCAGTATCACGTCCTTGCTGACCCCTTGATTGCTCACAAGGACGTGATACACTGCTCCTACAATTGTCTTTTATATTAGCCGTTTACAACGGTGCCGCCATTTGGATGAAGAATTTGACCAGCATAGTATGAGCCATCTTTGGACGCGAGGAACACATATGATGCCGCAAGTTCATCAGGCTGACCAGGACGCTGCATAGGCACATCCTTACCAAACTGTTTCACCTGCTCCTCTGGCATGGTTTGCTGAATCAATGGCGTCCAGATTGGTCCAGGCGCAACTCCGTTCACACGAATACCTTTTTCGATCAAAGACTGGGACAGCGAGCGCGTAAAGGCAACAATCGCTCCCTTTGTCGAGGAGTAGTCAAGCAAGCTAGAAGCTCCTTGATAAGCAGTGACAGATGTCGTGTTGATAATCGCACTGTCACTGCTCAAATGTTTTAACGCGGCCTTGACCATGAAAAACATCGAAAAGATATTGGTACGGAACGTGCGCTCAAGCTGTTCCGCGCTAATCTGCTCGATGCTTTCCTGCGGGTGCTGCTCAGCCGCATTATTGACCAGAATATTCAATCCCCCAAGTGTGCTTACCGTCTGCTCCACTGCTTGCTGACAAAAATTCTCGTCGCCAACGTCGCCAGCAATCGTCAGGCATTTTCTGCCCTGCGCCTCTATCTGCTGTTTCACCTGTTGCGCATCTTCATGTGCATCGTGATAGACAACGGCAACGTCTGCACCTTCTTTCGCAAAGGCAACCGCAACAGCATGCCCGATACCACTATCGGCACCCGTTATAAGTGCAACCTTGCCTTGTAGCTTGCCACTGCCACGATATGCCTCAGCACTTACCTGAGAGGGACGTTGTAGGTCCGATTCCTGTACAGTAGATTGCTGAGCTTGTGGTTCCTGCGAGGAACGTGAACTCGACTGATCCTGTGTCATACTTTCTTCCTTCTTTCCGTGAATATATACTTATGCCTCATGCATTAAGTAGCGTTCTCGCTAAGTACCACGTATCAAGCTAGTAGATAGTTGACACAAAGATGCACCTGTTAAATCACACTAAGCTTTGTAGGAAGAAGGTTCGACGAGGTATGCTTCATTAGCAAATCAAGATGTTGTGGATTCGCCATGCGTCTCTTCCTCGTTCGTTTTTTCTTGTGTAGGAAGTTCTTGCTCATATTCATGAGCCAAGATACGTCGTTTCCGGTAGTTCATGGTAAGGAGCACGAGGAGCACTGCTACCAACGCGGCAACACCAATTATAATACTTCCAGTAGTCAGTAAGGTTACACTTGTATCCATTTATATACCTATCTTTTTGTGGAATAGCGTCACTGTTATATATTTTAGGACTGAAGAGAGTTTTACATATCTTCTCTACGCATCTCCCGCACAAAAGTGCTATCATCTCTGTAGAACACAGCAATGTTCTTCAAATGTATACTATGTAGGAATGAGAAATACACAAAGCGATGGCTACCACCACACATACACAGATTCCGCCTGGTCCAAAGGGAGAGCCGTTTATTGGCAATGCACGTGAGTTTGTACTAGAGCCGTTGGCCTATCTGCAACGCTGCGCCCAGGAATACGGTCCAATTCTGCAGATTCGTCTGGGCACAACACCGCTCTATTTGATAAGTCATCCCGACTACATCGAACAAGTTCTGGTGACACATAACGATAGATACAAGAAATCTCGCTTCACACAACGCAGAAAGAGTCTATTTGGCAACGGTCTGCTGTTTAGCGAGGGCGACTTCTGGCTTCGCCAACGCCGCCTGATGCAACCAACATTTCATCATAAACGCGTTGCCTCATATGGCACAGCAATGGTGCAACTCTCACAGCAGATGGCCGCGTCCTGGCATGATGGTGAGACGCTCAATGTCCATGACGCCATGATGCAGTTGTCGCTTGAGATTGTCCTCAAAACGCTTTTCGATACAGAGCTAGCGGACGACGCGCAACAAATCGGGCGTGTACTCGATATTCTCATCGATCAGGTGAGTGCTGCCGCCGTTCGCCCCATTCAGTTTCCTGATTGGTTTCCCACTCGTGGCAACCGACAATATAATGCTGCACTTGCCGAGCTTAACACGATTATCGCGCGCATCATTACCGAACACCGGCAGCGCGATGTAGATACTGGCGACCTGCTCTCCATGTTGCTCCGTATACAGGACGAAGATGGCACCCGTATGACGGACAAGCAACTGCGCGACGAGGTGGTCAATCTCTACATCGCAGGTCATGAGACGGTAGCCCTGACATTAGCCTATACATGGCTTTTGCTGGCAGAGCATCCCGAAGTTGAAGCGAAACTACACCAGGAACTAGAAAGCGTACTAGCGGGACGAGCACCAGCAATGGAAGATTTGCCAAAGCTCCCCTACACGGAACAGGTCGTGACAGAGGCGATGCGGCTGTATCCTCCAGTCTGGGGTATCTTCCGCGATTGCAAAGTCGCAGACGAAATCGGTGGCTATCCAATCACTCCTGGTACAGTTGTGTTGCTCTCGCCGTGGGTGGTACATCATGATGCACAGTATTACGCGGACCCGGAAGGTTTCCAACCTGAACGTTGGGACAAGGCATCCAAGCAACCCATTCCACGCTATGCCTACTTTCCCTTTGGTGGTGGGCAACGTCTGTGTATCGGCAATGTCTTTGCAATGGTCGAGGCGCGTCTGGTCTTCGCAACACTCGCGCAAAAATGGAGCTTTACCCGCGCATCGGAGGAACCACTTGACCTTGTACCAACGATAACGATACGTCCGAAAAATGGCATACATCTTGTCGCACATAAACGTTCATAGGTATGTGACAAGGAAAAATTCTTGGAGGAGCCATTTGTATATATAGTGTGTAGTGTTGCTTGTATAAGTAAGGAAATTAGCGAATGAATTGGTACAATGAGCCGCCCAAATGGGAGATGAAGGAAAGTGCCATTACTGTACACTCAGGACCAGATACAGACTTCTGGCGCATTACTCATTATGGCTTTATTCGAGACACCGGACATTTTTATTATCAACACCAAACGGGAAATTTTCTAGCCGAGGTCAAAGTCAGCGGCAAGTACGCTGCTTTATACGATCAAGCAGGGCTTATGGTACGAGTGGATGAGACGAACTGGGTAAAATGTGGCATCGAATACGTGGATGGGGTACAACAGGCGAGTGCCGTCGTCACAAGAGATTTTTCAGACTGGTCAATAGTTCCCCTTGTCTCTAATCCTGCCTCTATCTGGTTTCGGCTGAAACGAGAGGGAGCAGCTCTCGAAATTCAGTACGCCCTTGATGGTTCTCACTACCAGATGCTACGGTTAGCCTACCTCTCAACGACTGAGACTATAGATGTTGGCGTCATGTGTGCTTCTCCTCAAGGTCCAGGCTTCTCTGTGATGTTTGAAAACCTGACTATCCAAACCCTTTAAGTAGCTAGCAAGAAGAAAGAGAGCACATGGAGGAATTTTCTCCATGTGCTCTCTTTCTTCTTGCTAGCTACTTATCGTACGCGCTCAACATATTTTCCGCTACGTGTGTCAACACGTACTTTGTCGCCAGGGTTGACGAACAATGGCACGTTAATCACAGCACCAGTCTCCAATGTTGCGGGCTTGGTCACGTTGTTCGCGGTATCGCCACGTACACCCGGCTCGGCACTTTCGACTTTGAGTTCGAGGAAGTTTGGCAACTCGACGGCGATAATCTTGTCATCATCCACGAGCATCTCTATCTCGTCTTGCTCTTTGAGAAACTTGATGGCATCGCCCAGCATTTCCTTTGGAATGGGCTGCTGGTCATATGTCTCGGTATTCATAAATACATAATCTTCACCATCTACATACAGGAATTGCCAGTTCTGGTGCTCGACACGCACAGCATCCACTTCTTCACCCGCGCGGAAACGCTGCTCCAGCACGCGGCCATTTTTGAGGTTCTTCATAAGCACTTGCACGAATGCACGCCAATTCCCTGGGTTTCTATGGTGAAATTCAGTGATCGTATATAATTCACCATTATATCGTATAACCATGCCGTTACGAAAATCGGCGGTTGTTGTGGTAGCCAAGGAAGTAGTCTCCTTTCATATGTACAAAACATCTTGTAATTACTATAACACGTTGACTTCGATTACAATTTCACTCTACAACTCGCTTTATGGTGCTTTTTCGGCGACAAAAATGCTTGCAGGTTGACCTAGCACTACCAGCACAACTTTTTTCGTGACCCGCCAACCGGCATCGCGTAAAGCCATTTCCCACAATCGGTCCTCGCTTGTGAGCGTCACCTGCAGTCCGTCTTTGGCAAGAACACGACCAAATTCTTTCGCAAGTTCAGTATACAGGGTCGTGTTTTCCTGGTGTGTGCCTATTTGTTTGCCAAAGGGCAGATTGGAAAGAATACGCGTGACACTACCTTCGTCAAGTGGAAGCGAGCGCGCGTCCCACTGTTCCCATGTGGCTTTAACGTGAGCCGCACGAGCGTTGCGCGTCGCCATTTCCACGGCTTCTTCGCGAATGTCGCCACCACGAATATCCTTAAAAGGTGCCAACAACGCTCGTTCGATAGCGACGGTACCAGCACCACACAGAGGGTCAAGCACGACATCCTCTGCGGTAGGGCGCGCTAGCCACGCCATTGATGCGGCAACCGTTGGGCGTAGTGAAGCGGGTAAATGCTCACTCTTATAGGTGCGATGACGCATGGATGCATCGCTGACGCGTAATCCGACAAGAGCTTCACTGCCACCAACCCAGAGCCAAAACTCGATATCGGCATCATCCTCGACAAGGCGCATACCGCGTGGCAGAATTCGCCGCAGGCCATCGCTCACAGCTTGGCCTGCATCAGTACGCCGAAAATCGTGTGTGCCAACCATCTGACTTACCACACGCCACGTCTTCGGCTGAATAGCTTTGTGAGCGCGGCGCCACACAGAAAGTATCGCATTCATATCCTCGATATGCGACATGGCACTATGAAACACACGTACAGCGTCACGCCCACGCCCCAGCCCAGTAATATGCTTGATCGTGATAAAGATATCTTCAGTGGTTCGTAATTGTAACAACTCATTGGGAGGTGTAGCTGTGCGAAAAAGCGCAATGCCCCGTGCGAACTTGACCAGTTCGGCATCCGACATTTTCGCACGAATCTCGCTAAATGCCAGCGTCTCTAACCCCGGTATCGTCATGGCGTAAAAAGAACGTAACATCCCTACTACTTACTTCTCTCGCACTCCTCATTCAAGAGCAGACAAGATAATATGAAAATTGAGCGCACAATCCATGTATTCGTGGAAAGGCGCACAAGGTACAACATTAGCACTTTTGACTACTAGTGTATCATAGTAGGCAAGTAGGGCGAGAAGAATACAATTATTTCCCTTGTATTCCTCCCACCAGCGCGGAATGCGTATCCACCACCCACGGGCCATCTGCGCTCAACTCAATCTCAAGCACATCGTTTGGTTGCGCCGTCATATCGCGTTCACCATCAAAGGCCAATGTGACGGAACGTTCCAGTTGCAACGGTATGCGCTCGCTTACGTTAATCTTCCGCACAGCTTGTATGTCGATATCAGCAAATAACCCTGGACCTATTGCAGCACGTACAGTTCTTGCACCTGCACCAAAACGCATGTGTAGTCCTGATGGACTCCGTGCATCTAAAGGGGAAATCATGCCGCCAATCGCGGATAGTCCAATACTCCACGGTTGCGCACGCGTCAAAAAGAGTTCGCTTAGCTTGCTCACATCCCAGATAGCGCGTGAGCCAATAACGCTCTCGGTTGAAACGGCGAGGTCGACAAGCGCAAAATCAACGGGTTGCCCTCGCTTGTAGAGCACTAAAACCTTTGCATGCATACACGCAATGTCCCGCGAGACACCGCCTTTAGCAACCATACCAGCCGCAAGACCAGCAGTAGTACCCTCCTGAAATTCGGGGAAAACGTTGTTTGTACCCGTTGAGATGGGTAGAAGCGGCACACGACTTCCACAGCCCTTAAAGACTGCACGGTTTGTGCCGTCGCCACCAAGCGTTACAAGGCAGGTAGCCCCTTGCTCGACCATTAACGCCGCTGCATGTGTAGAGTCTCCCTGACGGGCCGTAACATCCATCTTGAGTGTCTCAGCCTCTAGCGTCGTTTCGCCTCCCAGCCCCTCTAGCGCACCATAGCCTATGCCAAGCGGCTCAGGCATAAATAGGACACGCTCAACGCCAGCCGCCTCTAATCCTTTCAGTAGGCGACGGACAATGGCAATTTTCTCCTGATTGGAGACAACCCAGCCCTGTGCCACTATCCGTCGAATATCCTTACCACTCGATGGATTCGCGATTATACCAACCGTTATCATGCTTCTCTCGTCTTTACAAGTTCAGAAAGTAGTGTTGTGACTGCTTGTGGTTGCTCCACTGGGGAGGCATGTCCACTCTCCGGTATAACGTGTAGTTGCGCTCCCTGGATACCAGTAACTAACTCTTGTGCTAAATCGGGCGGCGTCAACTGGTCCTGCTCTCCTACCAGGACCGTAGTAGGGCAATGAATGTCGTTTAGGCGTTGTCGCAAGTCTATTTTCGCAACCATGCGTGAAGCGGCGGCAATACTTCCGGCATCGCTGGCAAGCATACCTTTACGAATAGTGGCAACCATCTTTGGATTTTCTTCCATGAAGCGCGGCGAGAAGCTAAGCTGCAGAAATTTATCGGTGATCGCTGCCATACCGTTAAAACTCGCACTACTCGCCATTTCAAAAAAGAGGTTGCGCGTCTCCTGTGGAAATGCGGCAGTTGTGTCAAGTAAGGCCAGGGCAGACACCATTTCAGGATTGCTTGCGGCTAACTCCGTAGCAATCATGCCACCAAGCGACAGACCAGCGAAGACTGCGCGTGAAATAGAGAGTGCAGACAGTAATCCTTTTAAGTCTGCGACATGTTTAGCTAGCGTATGCGCACCCGTAGCGCGCTCTGACGCTCCATGACCTCGCAGGTCATAGCTAATTATTTGTACACCTTCAAGCTGACTCTGATCGAGACCCGCCCACAAACTCATACTACTGGCTAGGCCATGAATGAGAATAAGCGGATAGCCTTCACCATTACGTTGCACGGCTAACTTGATACCGTTCGCGGAAATTTTTTCTTGTGTATTGCTTTCACTTCCTGCGCTCTCCTGCGTTACAGGAAGAAGTTCGCTCCCTTCGGCCACTGCTATCTTGCCCAGCGACGCGCCAACGCCAAGTTCCTCGCCTTCTGGCGCAAGTATTGTAAGCACACCACTTGCCGTCGCATCAACCTCGCTGTTCAGCTTGTCTGTCTCAATCTCACAAACTGGCTCACCTGCTGTTACAGTATCGCCATTTTGTTTGTGCCAGCGCACCACCACGCCATATGTCATCGTCATGCCCAACTTAGGCATAGTGACATCACGTTCCATTTTCGCTCCTTCTTTCGTATGAAAAGTGTCGCATGAATAGGAAGATGGAGTGCCAGCATGTACGCCAACACTCCACGCTTTTTCTTTAACGTCCCATGACGTTACGTACACTCGCGACAATTTTCTCTGGACTTGGGAGATAGGCATCCTCAAGGACAGGGCTAAATGGAACAGGAGCATGTGGAGGTGTGACAAGGCCAACAGGGGCATGCAGTGAGCTAAAGCCCTTACTCGCCACAATGCCCGCAATATGCGTTGCAATGCCGCATACCGGATTGGCCTCATCAGCAATCACTAAACGACCAGTTTTCGCGACCGACTGCAAAATGGTGTCTTCGTCCAATGGGGAGATTGTGCGCAGATCAACAACCTCGGCGTCGATGCCATCTTTGGCCAGTTCCTCTGCTGCCACAAGCGCGTGGCGCGCGGTCATACTTGCACCCACGATTGTGATATCTTTACCAGAACGGGTAATGGCGGCCTTACCCAATGGCACAACATATTCGCCTTCTGGCATCTCGCCTTTAAGTTGATACATCGCGAGGTGCTCACACACAATCACAGGGTTGCCATCGCGCAATGCAGCCGTTAAGAGACCTTTCGCGTCTGCAGGATTCGAGGGAGCCACAACCTTTAGTCCAGGGATATGCGCGAACATTGGATAAAGTACCATCGAGTGTTGCGCGGCTGCACGGAAACCACCGCCTATGATTGTGCGAATCACGACAGGAATAGTCGCCTTGCCACCAAACATATAGCGAATCTTCGATGCTTGATTGAGCATTGAGTCCATGCAGCTTCCAATAAAGCTACAGAACATCAGTTCCGCTATCGGCACAAGGCCAGTGGCGGCGGCACCTACCGCAGCACCAATATAGCCAGCCTCGGACAAAGGCGTGTCACGTACACGTTCTCGCCCAAACTCTTGCACAAGTCCCTTTGTTACGCCGAGTACACCACCCCATGCTTCATCCTCTTCAAGATGTTCCAATGTCGCTCCACCCGCCACGTCTTCACCCATCAGAAGTACACGCGGATTGCGCCGCATCTCCAAACGAATTGCCTCATTGATTGCCTCTGCAACAGTTACTGTTTTCGTTTGCATCTGTACAGCCATAACCTTATATGTCCTTTCTCAGCATGCTACACAGTGGCATATACGTCGGTATCAACTTCTGACAATTCTGGGTATGCGCTACTATCAGCAAACGTGACTGCATCGTCAAGGAGTTTCTTCATGCGAACATCAACCACATCTAGCTCTTCATTTGTGAATAACTGTTGCTGTATTGCGACAACACGAAAATTCGTGATCGGATCGAGCTTTAGCATACTCTGCTGCAATGCATCTGTCTTGTACAACTGCTGATCGCCTTCAAAGTGCCCGTTGTAGCGATAGGTCTTGCATTCTAACAGGCTCGGTCCTTGTCCACGACGCGCCCGGTTGACAGCTTCCTGAGCCGCTTCAAAGACGGCGAAAACATCCATACCATCGACGGAGGCACCAGGAATGCCATAGCTAGCTGCACGGTCGGCAATGTTCTCAATCGCACAATGGTAGGAGACGGGAGTAGATTCGGCAAAGCCATTGTTCTCTGCAACGAAAATAACGGGGAGTTTCCAGACTGCAGCGAGGTTCATTGACTCATGGAATGTACCTTCCTGGGCAGCACCATCGCCAAAGAAACAGACGCACACGTGATCGGTACCTAGCACCTTCGCGCTCAATGCCGCACCACAGGCCAGAGGAGGACCGCCACCAACAATACCATTCGCTCCTAACATGCCCTTGCTTACATCCGCAATATGCATGCTTCCACCCTTGCCCTTGCATAGTCCGGTGGCCTTGCCAAATATCTCGGCCATCATACCATTGACATCACAACCCTTCGCGATACAATGCCCATGCCCACGATGCGTACTGGTGATCGTATCCTCTTCTTTGAGATTCGCCATAATGCCGGTCGCGATTGCTTCTTCTCCAGCATACAGATGTACAAAGCCAGGAATACGCCCTTTTGCGAACTCCTCCTTTACGCGCGTCTCAAACTCGCGTATCGTCACCATCGTCTCATACAAGTGTAAAAGTGTGCCTTTGTCGAGTTGCATCGGTTCCTCCCGTAGATATCAAGCTACATCACTTGACCGCAAGAACACAAAGGTAGGTGGGACGACTGCATATGTGCAGTGCTTTTCAAAGTATACTTAGGAAATTACAAATTTGCAATGATTGATGACCTGTAGGGGTGGTTTTATAAAAAAAACAACGCGAGCCCACCCGGCGGCCCCCCCTACTCTGCCCCGCGGGGTTCTTTTTAAATTAGACCCCTACATTGATTTATGCCAACAGTTTTGTCAGCACCTCTGTATCCTCAGTAAACTTTGCTAGACGCTTCTTTTTCAGATTCTCGCGCAATATCCAGGTGATATCGGCATCATCCCAAGAGGCACATTCACGCATTAAAGCAAAACCTTGCTCAGGAAGGGCCACTGTTACAACACTTAGAGTGTAGCCAAGCGTGCGCCGAAGTGTGCGCAAATCCTCTGTCTTACGATCTAGCTTAGGAGCGTTACGCAGACGATTCATCACAATTCGCTGTAACTCAATTGCAGCCCCCAGTATATCTGAATTGTACAACAGAGGTGGTTCCGCGATTGCTGCGATGGCGGCCCTTTGTTGCAAATAATTGCCATTCGTCGCAAGCTTTGTCAGGTGCCGCAACGTCTCATGAGGAACCGCAGTTAAAAGATGTTGAAGGGCAAGCGCAACGCCTTCGCGCACACGCCACTGCGCACTCGTCGCGTAGTGCTCAAGCATCTCATAGCTCTCTTCGCGCCACGGAGCGTACGCGGCAGCACACGTTCCGAAGGCGATAATGCCGCACAGCATCACAAACTCTTCAGGCGTGTTACTCGCAATCTTCTTGCGATCACCATTCGCGAACTGCGTTATAAGTGTGCGTACATTCTCGTGGTATTTGGGAACAGAGGACGCAAGGAGCGCACCAACATCGTTTGCTAACTCCAGGTTGGCACGTGGTCCCGGCAAACGACTATGGTCGCGTAAATAAAATTCCAGAGGGCGGGAATTACCCGTTAAAGCTCTTTCCACCAGGGACGAAAGTGTGTCATGCACATCAACACATCCTTGCATCAAACTATTTTGAGGGACGGCAATCATCAGTACAGCAAATATGCTACTCTTGCTGCAACGTTTTCAATTTTATCACATGGATGTTTTCTTTGATGCAAGAAAATAGAAAGAACCTGCCGGATAGTTTCTCCGACATATATGACGAAGTTTTGGCTTCGATGTCCAATCCTTCAAGCGGTTTTCACCAGAAAACAACTCAGTATGACGCGATTGAAGGGCTACAATCCCCAGCGTTCACGCACACGACGCTCAAGTGGGGCAAAAATCAGGCCGTCGATTGTCACCCCCAGAAAGATGATTACCACCATTACCGCCATCAGTTGCGCCACATCATTGAGATCACGAGCGGATTGTAGGAGATTGCCCAGACTCAGCGTAAAGTAAAGCAGTTCTCCAGCCATGAGGGAGCGCCATGCGAAGGACCAGCCTTGTTTGAGTCCGCTTAAGATAGTTGGCAATGCGGCTGGAAAAATCACTTGTGTGTAAAGGGCAAGCCCGCGAGTACCTAAAGTACGTGCCGCTTTCAGATATACAGGGGATGTGTTTTTCACCCCTGCTTCCACGCCAAGCGTGATCGAAAAGACTGCACCCATCACTACCACAAAGATAACCGCCTGCTCACTCAGTCCTAACCAGAGTATTGCCAGAGGAAGCCAACATACACTCGGTAATGCCTGTAAACCGAGTACCAGCGAACCAACTGTCTCCTCTAAAAGACGAAACCGCCCAATCAGTGCTCCTAATATGACACCAAGGATAAGCGAGATAGCATACCCAATAGCCAATCGCTTCAGGCTCACCAGTGCAGCACTCACAAAGAGACCTTGCTTGACACCCGTGAGTAGTGACGTGAGTACATCAAGTGGACCTGGAAAGATATAATCGGGCCAGATTCTGTTATGAGCAAGGGCATCCCATAGTAGAAAGAAAAGGAGATAAAACACAAGACGGCGAAACCAGGCGGCACGGATGATACCGCCAGGAGAGTTTGTAGAAAGAGACATTTCCTTAGCGATTTGCTTCTGCTCGCTCGTGCTCATCAATTCCTCCTTTCAGTGTTTTGAGAATTTTGCTTGACTCATCCACCACATGATGGTCTTCTAATAAACGAGGGCGAGGCAAATCAATGCGAAACTCGTGAGTGATGCGCCCTGGACGTGGTGAGAAGACAAGAACTCGATCCCCAAGTGCTACCGCTTCCCGTACGTTATGCGTCACAAACACGACCGTTTTCTGCGTCGTTGCCCAGATCGTTTCTAGCTCAGTATGCAACCTATCACGGGTTAATGCATCGAGCGCGCCAAACGGCTCGTCCATTAGAAGAACGTTAGGGTCAATAGCTAATGCACGAGCAATGGCAACGCGCTGTCGCATACCACCTGAGAGTTGGTGTATGTAACTGCGCTCGAAGCCTTGCAAATGCACCAGTTCAATAAAATGATGAGCTAATTCAGTACGCTTTCTGGATGCCAATCCAGCTTGACGTAAGCCAAACTCTACATTGTGCTGTACATCAAGCCACGGAAAGAGTGCAGCCTCCTGAAAGAGCAAAACACGGTCAATACCGGGTCCACTCACTGGTTGACTATTCACCTGAATACTTCCACTGCTTGCTGTCTCTAGCCCAGCAACGATACTTAGGAGCGTTGATTTTCCACAGCCACTCGGTCCTACTAAGCACACAAACTCACCAGCCGCTATACTCAGGTCCACTGGAAGAAGTGCCTCAACTGTCCGCCCACGACTCGCAAAGGTTTTACTTACACCTACAATTTCTAGTGGAACACCACCCATTCCCTGGCGATATACATTACCATCTTGCGCACTGATGCGCGCATCTTCTGCTACTTGCCGTTCAGACATGAGTATGCTCCCTTCTCCACTACGATGTTGCTACCGAGGCCAGACCTTTGGCTGCTAATACCTGATTGAGTAATTTCAGATCATAAATACCGCTCAGGTCAGGTTTACTACTTCCTAGAAATCCGAGCGCATACGCTCTATCGGCAGATTGTGCAAGAGTGCTAGCAAGCGGATCATAGGTCACGTTTACGTTGGTAAAGGACAAATCAAGTTCCTTCGTGGGAATGCCTTTGCCCGTAATCTGCTGAATCTCACTATTGAGAATACTTTTCGCACCCTTTGGATCACTCTGAATATATTGCACCGTTTCGACATGAGCTTGCAGGAATTTTTTGACGAGATCGGGATGTTGATCGAGAAACGTTTTGCTCACAATAACATTCGTGGTGACAAAAAGCCCCTTCGACCACAGTGAACGCTCATCAACAAAAACCTGTCCTTTCCCTTCTACAATCAGCCGGGTCGCCCAAGGCTCAGGCACCCACGCCCCATCAATCTTACCCGTCTTGAACAGTGTGAGAATATTCGGGTTATCAGTTGGCACGATCTGAACGTTGCCTCCTTTGTCTGTTGGTTGAAGGCTGTGTTGCTGGAGATAGTAGCGCAACGCGACATCTTGCGTCCCACCCAGTTGAGGAGTGGCTAGCTTCTTGCCAGCCAAGTCATGAGGGCTTTTGATGTTTGCCTGTGGACGTACAATGAAAAGCGCACCGCCACTCGAAGCTCCCACAATGATGCGTAGTGCTTCACCCTTACTCTTCACGTACCCATTGATGGCGGGACTTGGGCCAACATACCCAATATCAATCTCATTAGCAAACAAGGCCTCAACCAAGGCAGGACCTGCATTGAATGTCTTTGTTTGCAAATAGACCTTCGGCCCAAGGGCACTTTTGAAGGTGCCCCGCGCTACTCCAACAAGTGCAGCAGCATGGGTTAAGTTAGGGAAGTAGCCCAGACGTACAGAGACTTGCCCTCCACTACCAC
>CAXTUE010000010.1:0-21484 GCA_964247355.1 uncultured Ktedonobacteraceae bacterium
CTTGGTCTGCCATTGCCCCCACCTCCACCACCGCCAGCAGTTGCTCTTGGAGGAGGCGCACTACCAACTCCTGCGGTACTTGCTAATGACGCGGCTGCCATTCCACCAGCGACTGCGGCACCTACGGCTGCGACCTTTGCGCTATTCTGCTTCTTAGCTGTCGCACGAGTTGTTGGAGAAGGTTGTGCCTCTGGTATTGCTACAGGCGCAACAAGAGGAACCGATGCTTTGGCTGCCGGAAGTTTTACGGTTGGTTTAGCACGAGTGGGCGAGAGCAGAATAATGCCAGAAACGTCTTCCTCATTTTCGCTTTCTGAATGTTGTCCATTACCTCCATTTGTACCATTTTGCGCTACTACAGGTTCAGGTGTAGCCGAGCTACTAGCGACCGCGATTGGAGCCAACGCATGCCAATCGTCCTCTTGCTTTGATGATGGAGCTGACTCAATGGGGGCCTCTTTGTCCTTTGCAGGTACACTATGACCGTTTGGGGTTGCAGGTATGGCTTCCGCGCCGCCTAAGACAAGTGGAACGACGTGATCGTTATAGGAGACTGGTTCCTCCTCGCCAGAGAGTGGCGCGACAAAAGAACCCGCCTCAACGACGGCTGGAGTTGCAGGCACAGTGGGGAGTGGTGCGGACTTTTGCTTACCAGCACCGAAAAACCAGCTTTTCTTATTTTCGGGCTGAGGTGGCTTTTCGTCCCTGACCGCCTTTGCGAATATCTCTAGCGTTGAATAGACAGGAAAGTTCCTCTGGCGCGCAAACGCTGCTGGTCCAGGGCCTCCTGGTGCGATAAACACGATTTGCGTTTGCAGTTTGCCGCGCAGACTTTTTAGATCATCAAAGTCACCTGGTCGTTGAAAAGCTTTGTTCTGGTCAGGTAAAACAACTGCCACCTGTTTGCGTCCAAGTTTTTCTTGCGTTAATATAGCCGCTAAGACACTTTTCTTTTCGTCATTGGGAGATACATAAATAACACCTATACTCGCATTACGCGGATCATTAAGTCCAAGGACATCTGTGCCATTTCCTTGTTTCATACAGGCCCCTCTTATCCCGATAATAGTAATTATGTAGTAGTGCTGATGGCATTTATTTTACACTATGTTTGAGTAATCTTAAAGCTTTTTCGTATCAATTCTTTGTAATGAACGGAAAAACCAGCATTTTACGTGCCTGTAAATTTGTGAGGTGTACGAAAATAGTACTTCTAGTTACCAATTTTGCTACCTTCTCAAAAAGAAAAGCGGGAGATGTGCGTCTCTCGCTTTTCTTTTTGAGAAGAATAATTGGTGCATCGGCTAATTACCACAAACATGTGTGCATTGTTCGTTCTGTGCGGACAACGGACGTGATGAATGCCGTCCCTACCACAAACATGTGTGCATTGTTCTTTCTGTGGGGACAACGGACATGATGAATGCCGTCCCTACCAGCACCAAGGAACGTAGTGAATGTACCAGTGATGGTAAGCTCATCGAGGGCCAGCACTGACAACAGCATCGCCAACATCCACGAACTGCTCAAAATTTCTTTTGAAGCGCGCGGCAAGGTTAGTGGCCTGCTGATCGTAGGCATCTTTATCGTCCCAAGTATTACGAGAGATGAGAAGTGAACCCGGCACATCGGGGCAACTTGTCGGCGAGTGTAAACCGAAAATGGGGTCTGTGACCATTTCGGCATTGTCGAGAACACCGCTAATAGCAGCTCGTACCATTGCTCGTGTGTAGTTGATATTGATACGTGAGCCTGTTCCATAAGGACCGCCGGTCCAGCCTGTATTGATGAGATAACAACGGACCTGATGTTTCTCGATACGCTCACGTAAGAGATTAGCGTACTCACTCGGACGTAGTGGCAGGAAGGCGGCACCAAAGCATGAGCTAAAGGTGGCCTGTGGTGTTGTAACGCCAGACTCTGTACCAGCCAGTTTGCTTGTATAGCCCGATAGGAAGTAATACATAGCTTGCTCTGTAGTAAGCTTCGAGATCGGAGGCAACACGCCAAAGGAATCGGCAGAGAGGAAAATGACGGCCTGTGGCTGCCCTCCCATACCTGACTCAATAACATTGTCGATGTAGTCAATCGGGTAGGCAGCGCGAGTGTTCTCGGTTAACGAGTCGTCGTCATAATCTGGCTCGCGCGTCCCTTCTTTCAGCACGACATTCTCGTAAACAGCACCGAAGCGTACGGCGTTCCATATCTGTGGCTCGTATTTTTGAGACAGGTGAATACACTTGGCATAGCAGCCGCCCTCGAAGTTGAAGACGCCATTCTCGCCCCAGCCGTGCTCATCGTCGCCAATTAAGCGGCGATCAGGATCAGCCGATAGGCTTGTTTTGCCCGTGCCGGAGAGACCAAAGAAGAGCGCGACATCGCCCGCGTTTCCTACGTTTGCGGAACAGTGCATGGACAGTACGCCCTCGGCAGGCAGAATGAAGTTGAGCACAGTAAAGATGGACTTCTTCATCTCACCCGCGTACTGTGTACCCGCGATCAGCACCAGCCGCTCTTTGAAATCAATAATGATAGCGATATCCGAACGGGTACCATGCGAGGCCGGATTGGTATGAAAGTTTGGTACGCAGAGAATGGTGAAACCGGGACGTGTGCTCGTCAGGTCGCTCTCGTTTTTTCGCAGAAATAATTGACGAGCGAACAGGTTGTGCCATGCAAGCTCGGTAATAACCTGAATTGGCATACGATAGTGAGGATCGGCACCAGCGGCGGCATCGAGCACATATACATCGCGTCCTTGTAAATAGTCGGCCAGACTGCGCCGTACCACCTCGAACGTTTCGGCCGACATTGGATGATTATTTTCGCCCCACCAGATTTTTGCGTCAGACTCTTCATTTGAAACAATAAATTTATCTTTTGGCGAACGGCCTGTATGAGAGCCAGTGCGCGCAGCAAATGCTCCATTCGCGGCTAGCTCGCCTTCTTTGCGTACCAGTGCGTGCTCAGCTAAAACAGCAGGTGAAAGATTCCAATGTATAGTGCCGAGGTTGACTAGCCCATAATCTTCCAGAGCTTTTCTGCTCATCATCATAGTCATAAAAAGTGCTCTCCTTCGGGGCATTTTACAGCAGTCGCGCCACAAACAACAGCAATGGTGCAGCTACTCTTCCCTAGAGTATAACGTAACGCGCGTATGCCCTAACACTGGTTAGTCTATCAGAATTTGCCCCTATAGCGCAACCTAATATATAAAAATAGAGGCCACGAACATTGTACGAGACAGAGGTAGTTACCTCTATTTCGTGCAATGTTCGTGGCCTCTCAGCACTCAACACATCAAGAAATCGCGATTGGGTTCTTCATATATTGACCAATAAAGATGCGTAGATAGCCACCATCATCATCTGCGTAGGTGCTTACATGAGTATTGCACTTATTACATTCGTAGGTGGAGATTGGCGCGGGATTTGTCACACCATCGTTCCGGGCGTCAGTATTGATGGTGCCACCGTTGCCGGGACCAAAGAGGACTGCAATCACGCCAGCAGCGACAAAAGCATTGACATTGTTGAGGATATATTCGGCCCGGTTGTCCTGATAATGACCTTGCGAGTTGTTCATGGTCATGAAGTATTGATTACCCATTGGCACCTGCCACATCGCGACGCGCAGTTGTGTAGCTTTGCTCAACCCTTGAATAAAGGTGAGATAGCGTGAGAAATTGGGAAAGGTTTTATTGTAGCGGTCCCACCAGGAACGGCCTCCGGGTTGTGCTGAGTCGAAATCGGCAACATCACTAGAGAGCAAATTCCAGTGTGAAACACCCTTTGGATTACCTGTTATACCCGCACTATTCAGAAAGCTCGCTTCACGCTGCACCATACCCGCAACGTCTAGTGTAGCTCGTGTATCGGTCGCGATATCCGCATCAGATGCCCATGTTGAAGCGTGTAAGGCTAAGATTGCGTTTTGCGCATAGAGATCGCGCATGTGGAGCAGTGTCCAGGCAAAGCCCTGTACGGTATTAGGAAAACTCGAGGCATCAGCATAGCCAGAGGAACTTACACTTGCAGGAACATTCGCAGCATTATTTGTACCATTAGAGGCATTTTGTAGAAAGCCCCATACATCTGGCTCGACGATGACCAGTGTTGGCTTGCTAAACGCGCCAATTTTTTGAAGCAAAAGTTTCCAGTTGGCGTAATAGGCTTTCATGGTGTCGGGATTGGCAATATTGGAAACATCCTGTTTAAGATTATTTCCTCCACACGCGCTCCCTGGTTGCACACCGTTACTCACGCAAAGCTCATAATACACAAAGGTTGGAATGTAGCCATGCTGTGTACTCTCCTGCATATAAGACGTTGCAAACTGTCCAGCAGGCAGATTCCACGTCTCCCAGCCATGACCAGTATTGACTCCACTCGTGAGATATTGATAGCGAAAGGCATACGAGGTCCCATTTCTCATACGCATGTCGTCTAGTGTTGTCGTCCCACCTGGACCGCTCATTGTTCCAAAGCTGAGATAGTGAGGAAAGCTGGCGACAAGCAATGGATCAGAGGCTAGTGTTGCTAGTCCAGACGGATTGCCGGTACTAGTTCCTGGTGTGGCTGTATTCGTATAGTTGCGCTTCGGCAAGATCATACGTAAATTAGGGTTGGATGTTGCACTTGCCACGCTATTGTTAGTGGCACAAGCGAAGGTGAAGAGAAGAATACAAAGCTGTGCAAATACAAGGATAGTGAAAACGAGGCGTCTTGTATTGAACAACTGCATACATTTCTCCGACAGGAAACTTTATTTTGCACAAGAGCATAGTATACATATCGTCAATTTCTTGTCTTTGTTTAGGAAACGTATGGGAGGATACTCAAAAGATGATGCAGTAGAGACAAATGATATACGGTTTGTTCTCGATGCATGTTTAATTCTAACGGACGCTCACAAGAGCTACTCTACTATACACAACATGGTGTATGCGTATTATGCGTATATGGTAGGGTAGCTCCTTGTGAGCGTCCGTTGCTCTATCGTTCAGTTAAAGCGCGAACGTAGGCAACGAACTGGTCGCCGCGATCAAATTCGTTCAGAAACATACCAAAGCTGGTGAAACCGGGGGAGAAGAGCAGCACATCGCCAGAATGAGTTGCCGCTACTGCCGCATCCATAGCGGCTGGCAACGTGTCAAAGACGCCACGTACAGGATTTGCCTTCCCTTGCTTATGCGCCTCTTCTTGTAAGGCAGGAAGCAGTTCATCGGTACCCGTTCCTGGCAGCAGAAAGACATCCCGGCACCGGCGAACTATCGTTGCGGGCCATTGCTCTAAGGGAAGACGTTTCGTGTTGCCACCAGCGACAAGCACAATTGGTGCATCAAATGCTTCTATGCCAACGCGTCCCGCGATAGGTGTTGTACTTGTAGTATCGTTGATATAGCGGACTCCGCGCACAATTCGTACTTCGGCCAGGCGATGCGAGACACTCTTAAAGTCGCGTACTGTTTCGCGAATATCTGCGTCGGAGACACCGAGGAGGCGAGCGGTCGTCGTTGCCAGCAAAATATTCTCAAGATTGTGTTTGCCTGCAAGGGGCGTGTCGGTAAATACAAATGGCTCGATAGCACCTGAGCCGCGAGCAAAACTGCCGCCACGCTCTATACTTGTGAACCAGGTGGTGCTGGGCGACTCTTCACCAAATCGACGCGTCCAGGGATTATCATAATTGAATAGAGAGAGATCATTCGAGGCTTGATGACGAAAGATGTTTGCTTTCGCCTCGGCGTATTCTTCCATACCACTGTATGTGTTCAAGTGGTCGGGGTAGACGTTGGTCATAACGGAAACAGATGGGCTTAGCGCGTGGGGTGCAAGGCCCTCTAATTGCCAGCTTGAAAGTTCCAACACAACCTGTGTGTTTGCTGTAATATGTGGAAGGAGCGAAAGTGTTTCAACGCCCGCGACGTTGCCGCCGAGGACGGTTGGAATGCCACTATGCTTACGCAGGATTTCGTAGAGCAACATGGTTGTTGTTGTTTTGCCACGCGTACCAGTGATGCCAATAATACGTCCTGGACAGGCTAGAAAGAAAAGCGCGATCTCCATTTCGATCTGTGCTCCATGCTCCTGTGCAAGACGCAAGTAGGGAGATGTGCGTGGCACTCCTGGGTTACGAATAACCATCTCGGCCCACAGAAAATCGTCTTCGCGATGCCGACCCAGGATAAACTCGATTGGTAAACCAGCAAGTGCCTGTACGCTAGGTGCTAATATCTCTGGTGATTTCATATCGGTCACGCGAACTGTCGCGCCCTGCTGAGCCACATAGCGCGCCGCCGCCATTCCCGAACCTTGTAACCCCAGTCCCATCACCAGGACCCGCTTGCCTTGCAGATTCATACCATGTCTCTTTTCTCATACATACACTACTAATAGTGACAACATCATATCAGAATCACAGGGAGGATACAATCAAGCTCAATAACTGAACAATTGGACAGCGCAAGCCAATGTAGTATGGTAGACCGTATTAGTAAAGTGTAATTCTTCGATAGAATATACACCTTATTCTCACTCTGCTTGCTTTCTCTAGCAAAAATGTATGTAGTGATTTATGCAAAAATCTTGTATACTTACTTTTGCAAGATGAAATACACACGCCTTACTCTTAGGTGCTAAAAACTATGCAACAAGGCTCGATAGAGAATTTTGAGATGCTTTTCGGTTACTTACCGGTTGGGGCAGTAGTACTTGATAGCCTCGACTTACACATCCGTTATCTTAATGGATACCTTGCTACACAACTTGAAAAGTATTGGACTCATGGGGAAGTACTAGGAAAACAGGTTACTGAATTTTTGCCGGAGAATGTTCGTGAAATAGTTCTCGGGTATCTGAATTCTGTTACGGTCTCAAAACAAGTTATCGAATACGCGCAGGTGCCGTATGATGGCTTCCTGTATACAAGGGGGAGAACCTACTGGCATGTAATTATGCAAAAGGGACCGGTTGGCACGGACAAAACACTGCTCATACTTCTTGAGGATGTGACAGAAAAGGTGCGTTCACGACTTCTGCTTTCCGCAATTCATTCTGTCTCCTCTGCCATTATAGGCACATATACGCTTCCTCTTGTTCTTGATCGCGTGCTTTCTTCGGTATATGAGCTGGTGAGTGCTACACACTGCGCAATTCTTCTTGTTGAGCAAGCAAGCAAGGGAAGCTATAACGAGCGCAATATTTCCACGTTCCGTAGAGCAACACTTGCGGCACAGCGCGGAGTTGCTAAAGCGTTTCATGATTGGCGTCCAGTGATCAATGAGCAGCTTCTACTTTATCGTGCCGAACGAGAACGGCACCCTCTGGCTGTAGCAGATACAGCAACTATTCCAGAAATTAATCTACCCTCCCTTGACGCTTCTGGAGTACCAGTTCAGCCTGGCTCAGTCCTTTGCGTTCCCATTTTTGAGCCATACACTTTAGAGGAAAGCGCAACAACACTTTTGATGGCTTCACCGCAATCTAAAGCCGCGCTCGGAAGTATAGAGGTATATCATCGTCGAGTGCGAGGCTTTGCAGGAGAAGAAGTTCTACTACTCGAACAATTTGCGCAACAAGCGGGTTTAGCAATTCAAAATACACGTCTGCTTTCCACGAGTAGTCAACTGGCACGGGCAGAACGTAGAAGTGCGCGCCAACAGAAATACGTGATGCAGGCCATTCCTGATGGCGTCATTATCTTTGACCCGCGTTGGCGCATAGCGGAGATAAATCAGGCAATACGAATGCTATTCGGTTGGAGCGATAGCGTTCTTGGACAAACAATACTACAGGCTTTTCATGCTAGTAACGCTACTCTGTACTATGACATTGTCCGGTACCCTGACCCCATACCGGAGCTTGAGCGACGCGCTCGTGCAGGAGTGATAGACGAGTTCAAAATGATCGGAGCGGATGGTCAAGCATATACTATTCGTTGCACCTACACGCCAATTCGCGATGATCTGGGCGATATATTCGCTTTTGTCGTTATCTATCACAATGTCACGGAGCAAACTGCCGTCCGTGAACGCGTTGAAGCCGAGGTTGTTGAACGCACGAGAGAGCTAGCGCAACGCAATGATGAATTAAAAGCACTAGAGCAGGCGCGCGAAGACTTTTTTACAACGATAGCGCACGAACTCAAGACACCACTTGCGAATATCCGCGCCTCTCTCAGCGCATTGCTTACCTCCGATTTGTCCTGGTCGCGCGAGGAACAACATACCTCTCTGCTGACGACAGATGAGCAGGCAAAACGGCTTGAAAGCATGGTCAATCATATCCTCAATGCTTCGCGTGTCGAGGCTGGAGCACTACGGCTCGAACTCGAAGCCGTCTTGTTGCCGGAACTATTCGAGGACCTGGAAGAGCGGCTGAGAGCACTTATCGTTTCATCAAAAAGACGTTTGCATATAAAGTACCCTGATACACTACCTGCCGTGAGAGCAGATTATGAACGCCTTATCAGTGTGCTCACTAATTTGCTCAGCAACGCATTCCGTTATGCACCGGAAGGTGACACAGTATTGTTAGAGGCAGAGCCAGTATTTGCTGTTTCCAGTACAGAGTCTCCATACCCAACTGGCGTGAAATTGTACGTCATAGACAGGGGGCCTGGTATATCACAGGAGCAACAAAGATTGCTCTTCACACGTTTTAGCACCTTTAGCGCAATCAAACAGCAGGAAAGTTCCTCTATAGAGCAAGCAAGTGGAGAGCAACGACAAGCAACGAGCCGTTGGAGTTCTACAACGGGGCTAGGACTTTATATCAGTCGCGGCATCGTCGAAGCCCATGGAAGCGAACTTACGCTAGAGAGTGAACCTGGACAAGGTGCAAATTTTTCATTTACACTTCCAGTGTATGAGACAATAGAATAAAACATTGGCAAGCATGATAGGGAGAGAGAGAGGAAAAGTGTATGGCAACGAATGACAAAAAAGTTCGTATCCTTTGTGTTGAAGATGATCCACAGATGCGCTCCTTTCTGCTGGTGCAGTTGAAGGCAAGAGGTTTTCATGCGCAGGTGGTTGGCGATGGTGCTCAGGCAATTGATTTGGCGGCCATATTCCAGCCTCAGCTTGTGCTACTTGATTTGACACTTCCCTCATTGGATGGGCTTACTTTTCTAGGTCGGCTCCGTGAGTGGAGCAACACACCGGTTATCATTTTATCTGTCTATGACACTGAAGCCATAAAGATTAGAGCACTTGATCTAGGTGCTGATGACTATTTAACAAAACCATTCAGTTTAGATGAATTACTGGCACGGGTGCGTGTCGCACTGCGTCGCTCAAGCACAACACGTACGGTACAAAATACTGGATCGGGCAAAGATAGACCACGATACATAAACGGCGGACAGAACGGACTCATCGTCGACTATGCTCATCGCATCGTTTCATCAGGCGGGAAACCTGTTCACCTGACACCTACAGAATATGATTTGCTCTGCGAGCTTACGCGCAATGCGGGGAAAGTGTTGACGCACCGGGAGTTGCTACAACGCGTGTGGGGACCGGATTATAGCGGAGAAAATACATACCTACGCACCTTTGTACGTCACTTACGACGTAAGCTAGAGCCAGATCCGGCACAGCCGCGCTTTCTACGCAACGAGCTAGGAGTAGGCTACTTTGTGCCAGCCCCTGATGCGGAAGAACTAGAATGATACAGGTGGAACACACTATGCTTGCTGAATTTCGTGATTTTCACAGCATTTTCACACAAAGCCGTTTTTATTTACGCGTTTTTCACATCTTATTAGGTATTCTTTCAGTAGAGACAGGCATACTTTCTCTAGTCGCATCGGCGACGCTGCCGCAGCGGGAAGAGTCATTTAGCAGATGCGGGGTGTCAAAATGCATATCATCATTTATTGGCGGAACGCAGTATTCATTCGTCATGTTCCTCTGAACTCTCTCTGTGCGGCGTCAACCCTCCTCAATGTATTCCAGCACGTTCTCGCTTTTCAGGACATCCTTAAGCTGCTATCTCAACACTTCTCAAGCGTCTTATACCTGCGTAACTCGTAGCATCCCAATAGTTTTTGTCGAACAAGAAGGAGGCTCTCATGGACCGAAAAGAAGATCGCGACATTCTGCGTAAGGGTGGGTTTGGAGAGAGAGAAGTCAAACAGTTAAGCAAGCTGAGAAGGGACCACGCCGAAAGGGAGCGGCACAAAGCGGTTATTGAGCATCGACGCCTCGAATTTGTACGTTGGCTTGTAAATACAGGCAAGCTCACAGATCAGATCGCATAAAAAAGTAGAACAAAAAGTCATGGTATGGAGGGAGAAGCTTCGTCCCCTTCATACCATGACTTTTTTAATTTTTGCTAGGATAGGTCCTCATCGCAGTTATACGCGACTAGGCCCATATCATCCCACAGCTTTTGTGTGGGACGGGGAGGAGTTGGCACACCTAAACGCGCTACCGAGGCAAGAATATCATCTATAAGAGATGCTGGCGGCGCGATTTGCTGAAGTTGGCTAAACAAAGCGTCAATTTCATCATCCCCTGTGATATCTTCAGCAAAAACAACAGTGTGTGCGTAGTTCATAGTAAACTCCCTCTTATGAAATTCTTATCTAGTATTAATACGAATTTCATAAGAGGGAAGTTTCACTTTTTCCCAGTCTTCTTACCAAACATCTAGGAAGCGACAGCCTGTGTTTGCGCGGCAAGAGCGGCTCGCAATAGTGGACGTGCGCGCTGGAAATATGTTTTAGCAGTTGCCTCTGGCATGCTAAGCGTTTTACCGATTTCGGAAAAACTTAGTTGACCAGCATAACGTAGAAGGACAACAGAGCGGAATTTAGGTGGTAGGCTCTCGATAGCACGTCTTAGTGAACGTTGTAGGTCGTTGCGCTCGGCGATCTCTTCTGGCAGAGGACGGGTATCAGGCATAATTGCAAGTGGTGACAGGTCGTCATCATCGTTTGCCGACTCAAGCTCTGAGAAGTGAATGGCACGTTTACGACGCAGTTCGTCAAGACAGCGGTTGCGCGCAACCTGGAAGAGCCAGGCCTTTAACGGCTCACCTGTACGTAACGTAGGCATAGATATATAAAGTTGTAGAAATACTTGCTGTGAAACATCACACGCCTGATCATAGTCGCCCAAACAATGACAGATGAAATTAAAGAGCGAAACATTGTAGCGTTGCACTAAGGCTTCAAATGCGCGCTGATCTCCGGCCAGTGTCTGCGTAACCAACATACCATCGGTGATTTCAGGATTTTGAGTCTTTGTCTGTACTTTCGAGCGTTCTTTAGTTTGCATCAGTCCAGTCCTCGCTTTCTTTCGTCTCCCATAGAGTAGCTGTTTCTTGTCGAAAATACAAGCGTTTTTTTGCCTCTTAAGCTCTGCTATAAAGCACTCTAAGCGTAAACTAAACTGTATTAAAGCAATACGTTCTATTTATGAGAAAAGTAAGAATTCTATCACTTATCGTTTTCTTATGCAGTTCTTATCAAAAGTTAAGTAACGGACCGGAGGCGGAAAGGGGGAGCATCTGTGAGAGTTATCTGTAATAGACACGAAACAACCCACACATTGGATACATGTGTGGGTACTAGTGGTAGAGAAGCTTGTTCGGCCTACTTCGCGGTTAGCCACGGTGGACGCCTGGTATAACCGACCGTTCTTGCTTCTCATCTTACACTACGAAAGTTATTCTCATTTGGATCATTCAACTGCTAAGAACTTTTGGCGAGCAAGAAAAATATGTTTTATAAGCCCGCCATGTTTGGTGAGGAGAGTATTCGACTAAGAAACTGGCTCACAACACGACTGTCTACACGCTTGCCAATACGCGCAAGAAAAACGTTTGCAGGCTCCATGCTAATATTCGGCTCCGATGTAGAATATTCTTTAAAGCCCTGAGCGGTAAAGAGACGTGTAATGAGTTCACGATAGCGGTAGACGGAGATATGTAGCCCCTCTGCATCCCAGTGCCAGTAGAGACCCATTGCGAAGAAGATCATGTCTTCCAGCGCATCGAGTTCGAGCGCGAAACTGAGTAGATTGCGGGCGATGCCTAAGCCACGCCAATTTGAACTAACCTGCACAGCGACTTCATACACGTTTTCAATGCCTTCCCACCAATCGTCGGCGGGCGCGATTGTCACCTCACCAATAATGTCGCCAGTGGGTGTATGAGCGAGTGCAAGCGCACAATCGGGGCTTTTTGCAATATTCAGCAACAATGCATGCTCACGTTCTGGAATACGAGCGAATGCATGAAGTCCGCTATCAGGTGTCAGTCGCTCAACCAGGGAAGGAGGACAAAAGTCGCGCAAGAGCACAATACCCTTTGGAGTCTCTAAGGTCTTGCTCCTAGAGGGCGTACTGACCCGATTCATGTGAAGGAGATCAAAGAGTCCTGATAGCGGAGAGCGATGACGTTGCGAAGGAAATGCATGTCGCACCGGGTAGGGAACGAGTAAGTGACGTACAAGCGCGACCGTATGGCTATTGGCGTTACTGATCGACCAGCGACGCGGCTGGGCGGGAAAGTCTTCTGTCTTGTCCTTAAACAGCGTCGGGAAGCGCATTGATTCGTGTAGTTTGCCCATCACTTCCTGTGCGGCCTCTTCCTGCTGCTCAGTTGCAAGCCAGCGGAGTTGCCAACGTGCGATCCATGCAGAGGGAAGTTGTTCTGGCAGCGTTTGTTCAGACATTTCAGCCCAGAGAGTACTCCACGCACGCGGCACAACGCGGTACAAGTCGTATCCCCCACCGCCAACGGCCACCCAACGACCGTCGCAATAGGTATGAGCTAATGAATGTGCGGTTTTTATCTGACGCGTGATGCCACGCATTGTCAGGTGCAGATGTGTAAGCGGATCCCATGCATGGGTGTCACATCCATGTTGGCTGATAATTACATCTGGTGCGAACGAAATGATAAGAGGTGAGAGCAGAGCATCCATTGCCTCGATATACGAGTCATCCTCTGTAAATGGTTCCAACGGAATATTTATGGAGTAGCCGCGCCCGGTGCCATCGCCCATTTCCAGCACATCGCCCGTGCCTGGAAACAAGTAGCGGCCAGTTTCATGAAAAGAAATAGTCATCACCCGTGGATCATCGTAGAACGAGCGCTGTACGCCATCGCCATGATGCGCGTCGAAGTCGATATACAAGACCTTTGCCTCACTCGCACGCAAGATGTGCGCGATGGCAACGGAGATGTCGTTGTAGACGCAGAAACCAGAAGCGCGCTCAGCCCAAGCGTGATGCAAGCCACCAGAGGGGTGAAAGACATGTAAGGGTCGTTCCTCTTCACTCGCAAAGGTGCCTCCCTCAGGTAAACCCATGACAGCACTCAACGCAATCAGTGTACCGCCAGCAATATTCGCGGTGACATCATGCATGCCATCCAGTACAGGTGTATCGCCATCGCCAAAGCCATATTTGAGCGCCAGTCTCGCCCGTTCTTCGCGCTCCTCTTTGCTTGTCTGCTCATGCTCAGGTATGCTCAGCATTTGTACTGCTTGCACATATTCATGTGTATGCACAAGATGGAGTTCCGCAAGTGTTGCCGAGCGAAGCGGTAGACGCGTTGACTCGTTCTCATACTGCCATAGATTTGTCTCTTTCAACAGATCAACAAGGGCCTCGATACGACTGGGCTGGAGCGGGTGGTCTGGTCCGAAATTATAGTGCAGTTCTGTCGGCTCAAATAAAATGCGCGCTCTATGAGGAGACGTGCTATTTTCGCTCTTATTCATGATTCTCTCCAGGTTGATTTACAAGCGAATACTCGATGCCTGCCTCTTGTAGACGAGCAAGTAGTCCGGTAGGATTGATCGTACCTATGCGCAGGTTCGCGACAAAGGGTACGGTACTTGTGAGTGGTGCGGCAAGAATGCTGCGTACCCGTATCTGCAACTCTGCCGCAATACGGAGTGTCTCCGCTAAAGGTGCTGTGTCGCCAAGTGGGAGCATAATGTCAAGTTGCATTCCCGGCTCGAACGCTCCCATCGAGCGAGCAAGCGCAAGCAGAAAATCGCTACGGGTGAGCAAGCCAACAAGTAACGGTTGTGTTTCCTGGTTTTCCTGTCGATATTCAACGACAGGCAGGTAGTTTAAGCCACGATCCACAAGTATCTGTGCAGCAGCGGCAACAGATGTAGTAGGTGTGACGCGCAGAATTGCATGATGCATAACCTCGACCACTTGCCGCTCTTGCCACGGACGCCTCGACACGTTATCGGACGAGTCTTGTCTTGCCAATGCTACCTCAATATCTATATCTTGCGAGGTAAGCATACCTTCAAGTACAAGCAACGTTTCATGAGATTGGTATTCTTTATGGTTGGACGAGGGTATAGTGATTGATCGAACTACAGGAAGTTGATGCTTCTGATGCTGGCGCAACAAATTTGTTGCGTGACTGAGCGTATCGTCAGGTGCAACAGTTGTTAATTTTGTTGTCATAATATCGCGTACAATCATCCGTCACCGCGTCTTTCACGAAGATACACACGCTCAAAAAGAACTGTTTCTTTTTATCATAGCACAGATGTTGTACGCTCTAAACTTGCGAAACATGAAACTCTGCTGTAACCTGAACACACGAAGAGATAAAGAGAGTAGCTGTGAGGGATACTACCGCCCAAGAATAAACACCTGCACAAGATAATAGAGGGAGGCAAGCGCGATGAAAATGCTGTAGACACCTGCGATAATGCGGGAAGTGCGAAACGTGCCTGTTAGACTGCGGGGTCGCAGACTGCGGGTGATAAGGCGTATGGCGACGAAGAGAATGCCAAGCAACAAAAGAACAGAGAGTATACGGATAGCTAGACCTCCGCTGAAAAGCAGAAGTGGAATAATGATGCCGCCAAAGGCGAGGAGAGCACCAACTATATCGAGTGCAGCAAAGCCCATGAAGAAGCCTTCGTCATATTGCCGGTGAGTAAGCATTGGTGTTACGCGCAGGAGTATGTATACTCCTGCGGCGTATGCGATAAGACTAACGACTACCCAAAGAACATACTGCATAAATCATCATCCCCATGCGAAATTCTGAGCGTTTGCCAAGAGCATCTGCCCATGTGTATCTCCTGGTGAAAAAACGTAGACATCAGGAGTTGTTGTTGTATCTGTTGATTCGGTATTGCGCAATACGAAAGCAGAACTATCGTTACGCCATGTCACCTGACCGGCCAAATTTGGCGCGTATTGCTGAATAGCTGTTGGGTTCGCGAGCGACGTGGTATAGGGACCGCGTTGTGCCGTCATAGAGTTCGCTGTAGCAACCACCGTTTGACTATCAGGCCCCCATACTAATGCAACATCCTGACGTAAGGTATCAGCCGGTACCTGCGCAAAAAGTCCCGTTGTCGAGTTATCGTTCAAGTTGAGTGCCTGTATAGTTCCAACAGATTGGGCAGAGCTGGTGGCTGTAATCATCTGCGCTACAAGTTGCTGACCATCGGGGGCGATATCCCATCCTGGTCGTACAAACGCACCAGCTTGTACGGTGCCACACCACGGCTCGGTTCCCATTTGCAAAACTTGCTTGCTTTGCATCTCAGGATGTGCTACCGAATGACTAAAGAGTATTAGCTGACTTTGCTGCTCAAAAGGATGTACGACCACCTGATAAAAAAGTTGCCCACTACTGTAACGCAACGAAAGCAACAAAGGCGAGCCTTGTTGTGGGTTAAAGAGCGTCGCGGCATGTAGTGCACTTACAGGTAGCACTAAAGACAACGTTTGTGCATGTACATCATAGCGATACAGTCCAGTACCCGTCTTGCCTGGACCACTATTATACCATGCCAGTAAATGCGTTGAATTCTCCCAAAACGCGTACTGCCAGGAATCCGTAGAGGGTGCGACACTTGTTTGAGCATCCTTCACTACAGTCGGAAGCGTTATCTGCGTGAATTTTTGCGTTTTCGTGTCCAGGACATAGAGCGCACCATTCGCGCTGTAGTCAGGCGCAGGGCATCCTCCTCCCCCGATACCGTTAGGAGCGGTTGCCACAATGCTTGCTATATATGCATCATCGGACGACCAGAGCGGCTGGTGCCAGAAAACGAGGGGGGATTTGCTGTAATCGAAGTGCGTCATCTGAGCTGGCTGTGCTCCATGGAGCGCAACCCATAACTGGTCTTTACGGACGAAGGCATAGGACGAGCCGAGCGTGTTGGCAGGAGCCGACGACACGTTTTGCGTGGACGACGTAGCAGTAGGAAGAACAGCAGGTGTGCCACTTCCATGATCGGGTGTGCCGCTCGGTATCGCACCCACTCCTGATTGACCACAGGCCGCCAGCAGATACGAAAAGAGCAGCAGCAATGGAAATAGAGCAATGCCAACGATTTTCTTAGACACAAAAAGCTCCTCTCACAACTACATATATCTCGACGCCTTTATGCTCAAACCTATCTCGCTCGAAAGACAAAAAGGCGTTGAAAACAGAATATTTTCCATTCACCAATATGTATCAACGTATTTTACTTTCTGAGCAGTGTACCAGTAGGTAATTCGGTTTATGCAACTTTTCGATTGACGTTAGCCATATTTTCCTCTATCATGAATGCGCAATTGGTATAGAGAAGAGTAGTAAGGCAAAATTTGTATGGCTGAACTTGTATGGAAGGGCAAAATTTCTCCATTCGAGAACACACAACACAGCATGTCCTCACAGATATCTAGCTTACAAACAGTTGCACACTACCCCGCTACTTCTCAAGAGGCTACTGCTAATGTCGCCCAACTTTGGCGTAACAAGCTTATTCTTGGAGATAAAGCTGATGTGCTTCCGGCTTTACTTGCTGAATATACCGCAAAGGTAAACCTCATTTATATCGATCCACCTTTTATGACGGGACGCACATTCTCAAACGGTTCTCAGGTGGCTTACAAGGACATATGGGGCAAAGATATCGACAACTACCTTCAATGGCTATACGAAGCTTTAATTCTTCTTTATACGCTATTATCAAAACGGGGTAGTTTCTACGTTCACCTGGATTGGCGCACAACGCACTATGCTAAGTTACTGCTGGACGAGGTGTTTCAAGAGTCGTTACAGGATGGAGGCGGGTTCAGGAATGAGATTATCTGGCACTACCAGTCTGGTGGCCGTCTCCAAAGGGGCTATGCCCGCAAGCATGACACTCTTCTGCTCTACACAAAGTCTTCTGAGGCATGTTTTCATGGCGAAAGAATTGGGGAACGGCGTGGAGCACATAAACGCAACAATATGCGTAAAGAGATAGATGCTGATGGGCGTGTCTCATGGACCATTCGTTCCGCAGGACGCATCTATAGGTACTCGGAGGATTCGTTGATGACCCCGAGCGATGTGTGGAGCGACATCCATCACCTGCACCAGCGCGATCCCGAACGAACAGGCTATGCAACACAAAAGCCCGAAGAACTTCTGGAACGCATTATCGCCGCCTCTTCCGAAGAGCATGATCTAGTGCTTGATTGTTTTTGTGGCAGTGGAGTAACGCCAAGCGTGGCCGAAAAGCTAAGGCGACGCTGGATTGCCTGCGATGCTAGCGAGATGTCAGTAAACACGACTTGTACACGTCTACTGGCACATGAACGATTTTCACCTTTTCTTGTACAGTACATTAGAAAATAGCTTATGGACGGGGAGTAAGTACTGCGCTAAAGCCTTGCCACATGCCGGTAAACATGCTACGCGACATGTGCTGGAAGTTCGCCTGGGAAGAGTCCGCGATATAGACATTCAGTGCATCACCACCACGTACGACAAAAATATGACCACCGGGATAATAGTAGCTGTCGCGAACACTCACAATCACTGGTGTACCGTTATTGCCGAGCGTGATAATGTCCTGAAGTGTTCGTGTATGGTTCGCGCTTGTATCGAAGCCATAATAGGCGGCAGTCATAGCAATACCTTCCTCACGGAGCAAGCCAAGATTCACATCCCATACACCGAGATTCAGTTCTTCCTGTAGCACGTCGCTGGCAATCAGATTACGTCCATACGAGTTCATGACCATTGTCATCGAGATACCAGAGCAGGATGAGAAGGACCAAACTTCCCATTGATAATCTGTGCGGTACTGTGCCCGCGTAGCCGAGTCTATGCGCACAAGGCGTAAACTTGCTGTTCCAGATAGAATAGGATTTGGCGTCGCGTGTGCGTTTGTTTGTAGATTACTTATCTGTGACTCGTTCAGGAAGGTGAAGCCAATACCTTTCGTTAATGTACCTAATCCACCCTCTGTTAGGCCGTCTTGCAAGAAGAGAGTTAGAATTACCATCAGAAGAAATCCGAGCGAGACAAGTGTACGTCGCCGTGTGTACCAGGAACTCGGAAGCGAAACCGGAGGAATATATGCTGGCTTGTCTACAGGAGAAAGAGGAAACGTGATGGCCGACGTTTGCTGCAAAAATATTTTCTTGTGCCGCAGATGCTCACGCCATCCACCCACAATAAAGCTTGCGATAATGGCAATCATAACTCCAAGCAATAGAGCCGTAACAACGGCAGACAACATACGCTACCCTCACATACAAATTTTTCTATCTTAATCTTGTTGATTAGTATAACGCGAGTTGCTGAGGAATTTCTTTATTTATACAAGAAATTACCCAATTGTGCTATATTTCTGTCATGATGCAAGTACTAGAGGCCAAGCATATCGTAGATTTCTACAGTTGATCCCATTTGTCGTTTATAGATCAGCACTTTGTTCACAAAGTAGTCGAGCGACAGGACCAGATACTCTACCGAATCCTGTGTGTTCATGGGGCGCACATTAAGAGAGCCGTGTTTATAGATGTGGAAGACAAGCAGTTCGCCAGGGTCGATGATGCCCAGTTGGTGGAAGTCTTTGTAGATGAGCCAGGGAATGAGGGTTTCGTTCTCGATCAGCAACATTTCGTCGTCGCTACCTAGGTCGAGACCTATACGAGGCTGAGGCTGTAGTGACCAGCCACCAAACTCGTGCTGAGGTTGCGTTTCTGTTGGAGGAGTGTCAAGTTCCTCTACTTCGGGAGCGTAGGTAATCGCCATGAGTACACCTTATGTCTTTCAAAAGATTTTGAAGAGGGGTACGCTTAAGATAAACATCTACGACGATTTCAGCACAAAGATACTTTTTACATAAGCAAGCTTGTCATACGCAACATTATTTGTAACCTTCGATACTATTGCATACATCTGTTGTCCTGTCAAGTAGCTTGCATAATAAGACGGAACACACTACAATACTGGTAAAAGAGGTAAACATATGTTCTACATAGGTTGTCCTGCATGGGGTTATAAAGAGTGGGTGGGACAGGATAATTTTTTCCCGCTCAAGACGCCCGCAAACGAGTTCCTGCGGCTCTATAGCAGACGCTTGACCACCGTGGAAGGAAACACGACGTTCTACGCGATACCCTCTGCGGATACTGTAGCGCGATGGCAACATGAGACGCCTGAGACGTTTCGCTTCTGCCCTAAGATTCCACGTAGCATCAGTCATGAGCCTCATATAGATGCGCGGAAGAACGATACGTTGGCGTTTGTAGAGCGCATAAGCGGACTCGGTTCGCGTTTGGGGCCAGTATTTCTACAACTACCACCGGCATTTTCGCCTTCTCAACTATCTGAATTGGAAGCGTTTCTTGCCTTCTGGCCAAAAGAAGTACGGTTGGCGGTTGAAGTACGACATCCTGACTTTTATAAAGAGCAGGGTGCCGAAATGCTCAATGACTTACTGCGACTGCATGATACAGCGCGAGTACTGATGGACACGCGCCCGATTCGGACAGGCACGGCGCAAGAACAGCATATGCTACAGGCGCGTGAACGCAAACCTAATCTGCCTCTACAGATTGTCGCAACAACAGATTTTGCCTTTGTGCGCTACATAGGGCATCCGAAGATGGAAGTCAATGAACCTTTTCTCGATGAGTGGGTCAAACAATGCAAGCAGTGGCTCACACAAGGCTTAACGCTCTATATATTTTGTCACTGTCCGTTTGAAGAACACTCACCGAGTATTTGTCTGGAACTGTACAAGCGGCTCACGAAGGTGGTTGCTCTTCCTACTTTGCCGTGGCTGGAAGAGAAGTCTGAAGAGGAGCCTGAACAAGGACATCTGTTTTGAGTGTTGACACAGCAGGAACGGGTAAAACATTGGACGTTTCAGCATTTTTTACCCTTCCTGGCCCTCGCTTCGAGACAGATTTCGCAGCGATAACACTTTCGTAGATGCGAAGATACCTGGATGACATTGCTTTTATGGAAAAGTTTTGCAGTACATACTCACGTATTGCGGAGCGGTCAAATTCACTCACGTGCGCCATACACTCTACCATCTCCTCGAACGTATTTACAAGAAAGCCACTTTGCTCTTGCGCCACAATCTCGGGCGCGGCTCCACGATTAAACGAGATAACGGGGCAACCTACCGCCATTGCCTCGATCATGACCATACCAAACGGCTCTTCCCATTGAATAGGGTTGAGCAAGCTCTGTGCCTTACTCAACAAGCTAATCTTCTGTTTCATATTGACTGGACCAATATACTTAATCTGCTCTCCGTCGATATACGGCTTAATTTGATCTTCAAAGTAGGCCACGGCCTCTGGTATATGTTTATCGACGATGCCCGCCAGTACCAGTGGTACTCCTATGTCTTTAGCTGCCCGAATTGCTAAATGAGCACCTTTTTCGGGGACAAAGCGGCCTAACCACGCGAAGTAATGCTCCGGTGTTCTCACTTTGTTTTTGAAAAAATTCATTGGGAGACCGTGATAGACCACACCGACAAAATTGAGTGGATATAGCACATCACGACGCGCATTCTCACTGATCGCAACCATTGGAGCGCGAAGAAACCATTCTTTGAAGTAGTCGTCCGCGTCGCCAGTCCATGACTGCACCCGGTCAAAAGGAAATCGACTATGTAGAGTTGTGACGTGTGGCGTCTTAAGAGCGGTGGTAAGCGGGAACAGGTACATATCTGAACTTGAGGAAAGATGCATATGAACGATATCGAATTCATGCGCTTTTATATATTCCACAGATTTGTGTAGGTGATAGTATGCCTTTAAATGTCCTGCCCACGGTACCCCTGAGTCAATAAGGGAGCGAGGAATAAAAGAGACAAGTTGTGCTGCTGTGTGTGCATCTCCTGGAGCAAACAGTGTAACATCATGTCCTTCAACGACCTGCTCCTCTATAAGATTGGCGATGACAGCCTCTGTACCACCATAGTTTTTAGGTGGAATACGTATCCAGGGGGGAGCTATATGTGCAATTTTCATATCTTTCCTCTTACTGGCAGGGTTCGAGAAACACTGGTCCATCCACGTGCTACTTGCTAAAAGCACCATGACATAAAGCATCAAAACCCTACTATTTATCTACACGCCCGAAGTCGGCAAAAAGTTTCTGCTATCCCTTATCTTCATATCTTCAGCAAAGCAAGAAGAGTTAAGACATTATTTTTGTAAAAATAAAATAAGAAAAATTCTCAT
>CAXTUE010000011.1:0-5254 GCA_964247355.1 uncultured Ktedonobacteraceae bacterium
CTACAAAAGCTACGAACGCATATAAAATGGAGACGAAAGATGAGTAAAGACAAAGGAACCTCTCAATGCGCTTCCGCGCATTGAGAGGTTCCTTTGTCTTTACTCATCTTTCGTCTAAATTCTATTAAGCCTTGCTCCTATCCATTTGGAATATTTAACGGCCTCTTAACATATCTATAAAGCATAGTTAATGCATGAGTGTTAATGTATGAACGGAGAACGGTAACGCATAAGCGAGATTCGTGGCATAAAGTACTATGCGCTCTCTTCTTATTGTGTATCATCTTTCGCGTTTTGCTTTCAATTTAGTAGGAGAATTTCATGTCGAAGCAATGGCGTCTCGCGCCCGTACTGGCCATCTTCATGGCCCTGATGATGTTTGTTATTTCTGCTTGTGGTGGCAGCAGCACTGGCGGTAGCGGTAATGGCTCCACAGGTAGTACGCCAACCAGCGGCACTGGCAGTAGTGGCGGCAGTGGTACTGCCACTGCAGGCACTCCTGGTGCATACACTTGTGTTCAGGAGAGCATCTCGATCTCTGGTTCAACCGCTTTGTATCCGCTTGTGAAGGCGGTTTCTGATAAATACAAAGCCAAGTGCTCCGGTTCATCCTTCACCATCACTCCCAATGGTAGCGGCACGGGCTTAAGTCAGGTGGAGTCCGGCGCGGTTAAGATCGGTATGTCCGACGTGTTTAAGAAGAGCGGCCAGGACGACCTCGTTGACCATCAGGTCGCGGTAGTTATCTTCGGACTCATCGTGAACAGCAAAATAACGGGTGTGACGAATTTGACTACGGCCCAACTGAAGGACATTTACAGTGGCAAGACCACCAACTGGAAAAGTGTTGGTGGACCGGACTTGAAGATCACTGTGGTTAGCCGTCCTGCCAACTCTGGTACTCGTCAGACCTTCCAGAAGTTCATTCTTGGTGGTAACGAGACGATATCCGGTCCCTCGAACTTGACAACGGACAGCACAGGTACCGTTGTGAAGAACGTACAGCAGACTGATGGTGCGATTGGCTACGTTGCCTTGAGTGCCGCTAAGAGTTCCGGCCTGAATATCTTGCAGATTGATGGCAGCGCACCTAGCGCGGATGTCGTCAAGAACAACACCTATAAGTTCTGGAACTTTGAGCACATGTATACAAAGGGTCCTGCAACTGGCGTTGCTCAAGCTCTTATAGACTACATGGGCAGCGATGAAGGCAAGCAGGAAGCTACTACACTGAGCTTTGTGCCGATCACCGATATGTCGGCGGATGCTGTGAAATCTCACACCCCCTCAAGCTAGGAGTGCTAGTCAATACATGTAGAGGTGCATCGAATGCACCTCTACATAGTTGTGGTTTAGGAAGGAGTGTAGTTGTGCAACTAGAGCATCAAGTCGCACGTCACGAAGTATCTGCAACTCAACGCGGTGCATATACGGCAGATCGAACTGCACGTATCGCATTTGCTATATGCGCCATTTTGCTTGTTGCAATCATTATTGGCGTCTTTGTATTTGTTGGCTACAATGCGTTTCGCTCTCTCTCTGAGGGTGCGAATTTTGGAAATTTTTTCTCAAGCATAATCTGGGACCCAACAGGGGCAAATAACGAATCCGGCACACCATCATTTGGTGCGCTTGGACTCATACTTGGCTCTGTTATCGTCACTTTCATCTCGGTTATCATCGCTACGCCTCTCGCATTCGGTATGGCACTCTTCTTTACAGAGATGTGTCCTCGCTGGCTCGAAGCTATTCTACAACCACTTATCGAGGTTTTCACCGGAATGCCTTCGGTCGTCATTGGTTTTCTCGGACTTGTGATTCTGGTTCCATTTCTGGGTCGAACAATAGGCAAGGCGGTTGGCGGTGGAGCAACGGCTGGCTTTGGTTGGGGAGCCGCAGTTCTCGTCCTCGTAATTATGATTCTCCCAACGATCATTAGTGTTTCTATTGATGCACTACGTGCCGTACCAAATAGTGTGCGTGAAGCCAGTCTTGCATTAGGTTCAACACGCTGGCAGATGATGAGCGGCGCGATTATTCCAGCCGCGACTACGGGTCTAGCAACGGCTGTAGTGCTTGGCATGGCACGTGCAATTGGCGAAACATTGGCTGTAGCTCTTGTGCTTGGTGGAAATGCCATTCCTAAGAATTTGTTTTCTCCACAAGCCTTCTTCCAACCAAATGTAGTCATTACACAGCAGATCGCGATTAACTTTGGTGAGGCACAGGGGGTAGAGCGTGATGCATACTTCATGCTAGCCTTCATTCTGCTGGTCATCTCGTTCCTGTTCATTTGTCTCAGCCGCTATCTCGCGAGTAGGAGTGTGTATAAATGAGTACTGACTCACGCATTGTTCCAGCACCAGCTACTACAGGAGAAAGCCAGGAACGTGTCGCGGAACTTACGCGTCTTGTGAAGCGTCTCCATTCAGGCAATAATGTTGCGATGGGCATACTCTGGTTCATTGCTGTACTGGTAGCTCTCATCTTCATCAGCATTATCGTCTACCTGATCGTACGTGGCGCTACCTATCTCGTCAATCCTTCGTTCTACGGCACAGGTGATACAGGGGTTGGAAATGAGTTGTTCAACACCTTCTACATCCTGATCCTGACCGAGATCATTCTTATCCCAATCGCTCTTGCCGCAGCGATTTATCTCGTAGAGTACGCTCCACAAGGACCACTTGTCACAGGTATTCACTTTGCGGCAGAAACACTCGCTGGTGTACCCTCGATTGTGCTCGGCTTGTTCGGCTTCCTCGTCTTTGCCAGCTACACGCACTTTGGCTTCAGTCGTATCGCGGGTGCCCTTACACTGCTTTGCTTGAACTTGCCATTAGCACTTCGCTTGTTTGAAGATGCTCTTGCATCTGTACCAAGAGAAATGCGTGAAGGTGGTCTCGCTCTAGGCGCGACAAAGTGGCACACCATTTGGAGTGTTGTCTTGCCCTCTGCTCTCCCAGGTATCGTCACCGGCTTGATTTTGACTGCCGGTAAGATCATTGGCGAAGCAGCTGCACTCTTGTTCACAATGGGCCTCACAAATCCTGGCAATGTGTTTACACTCAATCCATTGTTGCCAGGCGATACTCTGACGACACACTTGTACTTTATCGCTGGACCTGGATCGGGTAGTGGTAGCTTGACCGCAGCTCAAGAGACCGCGATTTCCGCCGGTACAGCAGGGTTACTGATCGTCATCCTCTTGATTATCAATATTGCCTCTCGCGGCATTGGTCGCGCTATTCAACGTAGGATAACGGCAGCTTAGTAGTATATAACTCAACAAGAAGAAAATGTTCTTCTTACCAGTTCAGAGGAAGCAAGGACAACGCTTACATGAACATATCACGTTACCAGAGGGAGCCAACATCTTTTCTCGCAAAGTTGCTCGTAGCGGTCACATCTCGTATGAAGGGCGTCCCTACTTTATCAGCAAAGCTCTCGCGGGCCGCTATATCCGCCTCGTCGTTTTGGCAGATCGACTGATCGTTGACGCGTCCATTCCTTTGCACAAAGAGTACCCTTTAGCATAAAATAACAGATGAGTGAGGTAGAAAAGGAGAAACAATCTTATGGCAATGGAACCTTCTCGACTCAATTCTGACCCAACACAACAGCAAGGCCAAACGGTCCAGGCGGTTATGGGTTCGACGAGCCAACAAAATGCAATAAATGAAGCACAAGCACAAGAACAACAGCCTGCAGGCTCGCCTTCGGATATTATGGGTACCTTTGATGCTCATAAACTCCTTAATCAGAATGCTGGCGTCGCAATAGACGTGCAAAATTTGGATTTCTTCTATGGCCCCAAACAGGCACTCTACGATATCAAAATACCCCTTCGCGAGCGTCAGGTAACAGCTCTCATTGGACCCTCTGGTTGCGGCAAATCAACATTTCTACGTACATTAAACCGTATGAATGACCTTATCCCTGGTTCACGTACAGATGGAACAGCCATCATGGATGGCTCCAATATCTACGACAAAAACCAGGACGTGGTGTTGTTGCGCCAGCGTGTGGGTATGGTCTTTCAGCGCCCGAACCCCTTCCCTAAGTCTATCTTCGACAATATCGCCTATGGACTACGTATTCAGGGCAAATCCAATAACTACATTAAGGAAACCGTCGAGCAAAGCCTACGCGGTGCCGCCATCTGGGATGAGGTAAAGGATCGCTTAAGCGCATCCGCGCTCGGTCTCTCCGGTGGTCAGCAACAGCGTCTCTGTATCGCTCGTGCCCTTGCCGTCAAGCCAGACGTGTTGCTGATGGACGAGCCAGCCTCGGCACTCGACCCGATTGCGACACTGAAGATCGAGGAATTGATTACCGAGCTTGTGAAGGACTACACTATCGTCATTGTGACGCACAATATGCAACAGGCATCACGTGTGTCGCAGTACACCGGTTTCTTCCTGAGTGGCAAGCTGATCGAGGTAGCCCCAACTGTTGACCTCTTCGAGCATCCTACGAAAAAAGAGACCGAAGACTATATCAGTGGACGCTTCGGTTGATCCATCAAGGGTAGGGACCGCATTCATCCCGTCCGTCTCGCCTTTCGATGTACACACATGGACGTGATGAAGGCGATCCCTACGGCATTTGGATTGCTAACACGGACGGGATGAATGCCCAGGTCTATCCGCTAAAGAGAGGCAGTTTGTGGCACGAAACATTCTTGTTGTCGACGACGAAACAGTTTTAGTCGAGACAATCGCATATAATTTAGAGCAAGCGGGCTATCATGTGACAACGGCATCCGATGGCGCAAGTGCGTTAGAGGCAGCGCGAACTGAGAAACTTGACCTGATTATCCTGGATATTATGCTGCCCGAAATGGACGGCCTTGAGGTATGTCGCCAGTTGCGACGTGAGGGAAATACAGAGACGACGCCGATCATGATGCTTACCGCGAAAGGCGACGAGATCGACAAAGTGGTCGGTCTCGAAGTCGGTGCCGATGATTATGTGACGAAGCCCTTTGGTCGCCGCGAACTGCTGGCCCGTGTTCGCGCGTTATTGAGACGTGCGGAATACCCTCATCCAACCGAAACTACCGCTCCCACCCAGGAGCCTGTGCAAGAGGTGCCACGTCCCAATCGTGAACTCGTCGCGGGACCTCTACGCATTGACCTCGCTGGTCGGCGCGTCAACTGTCGCGGTCAAGACATGGAACTACAGCCCAAACAGTTCGACCTGTTGACCTATCTCGTCCGCAATCGCGGGACCGTACTCACCCGCGACCAAC
>CAXTUE010000011.1:5264-21050 GCA_964247355.1 uncultured Ktedonobacteraceae bacterium
TGCTCCACAACGTATGGGGCTACGACTATGCTGGTGATACACGTACCGTCGATGTGCATATTCGCTGGTTACGCGAAAAGCTAGAAGAAGACCCGGCCAACCCCAAACTAATTCAACCTGTGCGCGGCGTTGGCTATGCATTCCGTTGGAAAATTCTACGCTCTCGTTAACCTGTAGGGACCGATTTATCACGTCCTCCTCGCCTCTCGATTGCTGAGAAGGACGTGATGAATGCGGTCACTACATTATTTCTTATCTAATTCCTCAGGTTTGTGCGCCGCCTCTTTGCCCGACTTATCGCTCTTCACAATATATTCGGGATTGTCCTTCGAGGCCGCGACATGATGCTTCTTGATATCCGTAGGCTCGGTGATTTTCTTCTCCACCTTGCCCGATGTCTTGCCCTGTGACGTGTTCCACTCCACCTCATCACCCTTTTTAAGCTTGTCATTGTCTGCCATATGTAGTACTCCTTTCTACATTATGGCACGTTTGAGAAAGCCACAAAGAGACGATGTGTAACTCTGTCTCTCTTTAAGAGATTGCCAGAGTTTATTATGCTAAGCGTGACTTGAGAAGACTACATCGTAAAAACGAAAGTCGGTCTGACCGATTCCTCCAGCCTGAGTTGTTGCCATTTGATTCGCTTGCTCCATTGTCAAATTTGGAATATGAAACATAGCGTTAATCGCATTGAGAAACGCTTGTTCGCTATCCCAATGCGAGTAATTGATGACATGCATACCATCATGACCCCGATGAAAGTTGGCTGAGCGGTATCCGGGAGCGGTAGCGAAGACCTGATTGTCGTTGCCAATCACAAATTCCAAAAGTGCTTGTTGTCGTTCCGGTGTTGTGCTAATGACATTGATGAACGTGGCTACTTCCTCCTCTTTAGAGATGGTTGTAACACCTCTACTACTGCGATCATCGGTATAGACTATATCGTAGACACTTGAACTAGCAGTACGCGCAAGTGCTCGACAGTTCGCGAGAACTCGCTGAAACTCAGGACTTTGTTGCACATCTTTGAATGATGCTTCGTTTTCCCATTGTGCATAGTTCACCACATGTGTACTATCCAAACTGCGATGTACGTTCGCTGAGACAAAACCTTGCTTCTGTACCAGCATTTCGGCTAATCCTTGTACGATCTGCACGAGTCGTTGTTGCTGGGCAGGCTCGACAGTGAGAACGTCTATAAGCGTGATGACGTTAGCATTCTTGGTAACTGTTGTTATGGCATTTGTGTTCATGATTGAGTTCCTTTCGTACCATTTTGCTTCACTTGTAATAGTCTAAAAATTACTAATCAAACAGTAAGTTTTGCAAACAAAAAAATTTAAGAGTCCTGGAACACGAAATTCTCAGCTAGTGTCTTTGTAAACGCTTCGATGCCGAAAGGTACTTGCTGGCCTACTTGCATACTGAGAAACACTTGTTCATACCCGAAGTAAGCGCAGAATAGCAACCATGCAAGGCGTGTCGCAACCTCGTCATCCTTAACGAAGCGTGAGATATGTGTGTAGATGCCGTTGTGTAACGACACAAACAAGCTCTGTACGGCTGCTTTTTCTGCATCTGGTAAATGTGAAAACTCAGGTTGCAACCACACGATACGACGCAGCATCTCCGGCATGACTTGAGCTACAGACTGACCAAACGTAACCAGGAACTCCTGAAGACTTTCGGCGTTTTGACCAACTTCAAAGACAGAACTTAGATCAAGCGCATAAGAACGAATTACCTCACGCAATAGCTGAGATTTGCCCCCCTCGAAGTAGTAGTATAAAGCAGCCGTGGTACAACCCGCCGCCTTCGCAATCTGCTTATTCGAGGTCGCAGTATATCCCTGTTGCGCGAAAAGCTCTCCCGCCTTTTGCAGAATGATGTCTTTTAAATCGGTCGCTGTACGCACCATCCTTATCTTTTCCTTTTATCAAAATTTACTAATCGAACAGTAAGTAATAGTAATGTACATCGAAATTGGTAAAAAGTCAAGTGGGAACTATAAGTTGTTGTAATCTTCGTGGCTCCCTATGTTCTCTTATCTTTTGATTTAAGTATATCATAAGCTTTATTTTTGAAAAAGTAGAAAGGCTATTTTCAAACTCAACGGTACGCCTCCGCTTGCAAATTGAACAACTCGGCGTACCGGCCATCTTTCTCCATCAGTTCGCTATGTGAACCGCTTTCGAGAATACCACCATTCTCAATGACGAAGATGCGGTCGGCGAGGCGCACAGTGCTGAAGCGATGACTGATGAAGATGGCGGTTTTGCCCTCGGTGAGATGGCGAAAGCGTGTGAAGACATCGTATTCAGCTTGGGCATCGAGTGCGCTTGTTGGTTCATCAAGAATGAGTAAACGCGCATCACGCATAAAGGCGCGAGCAAGCGCAACTTTTTGCCACTCGCCACCACTGAGCTGTGTTCCTTTGTCAAACCATTTGCCGAGCATTGTTTCGTAACCATCGTCTAGCTTGTCAATTACGGCATCGGCACCACTTTTGGTTGCTGCTGCCCTGATAAGGGGCAATTGATCTAAGTCTGCGATACGGCCTATACCTATATTCTCTTGTACTTTCATCGCGTATTGCACAAAATCCTGAAAAATTACGCCGATCTGTTCACGCAAGTCTTTTAAGTCATACTCTTTGATGTTGCGTCCACTCATCAGTATCTCGCCCTCATCCGGGTCATAGAGGCGTGTCAACAATTTTACCAGCGTTGTTTTGCCAGCACCGTTGCGTCCGACCAGGGCAATTGTTTCACCTGAACGCAAAGTAAAGCTAATATTACATAAGGCCGGTTCTTGCTTGCCTGGATAGGTAAAACTGACATTGCGAAACTCAATATCAATCCCTCGACTATCTAATGGTACGTCAATTGGAACGCCCCGTACTGGATTGTCAAAATACAATTGGCACACAGCCAGAACGCCCGCGGCCCTCATCATTCCCCTGGCCAAATTTGGGTTATTTTGGAGGGCCGCGAGCGTTCGGCTCCTTACCACATAATAGTTGACAAACTACTACCATGCTTGTTTGGTACAATACTTATTCCGCTCGATTCATCGTTTCCTTTACAACTGCCGCTAACGCCTTGATAAACAATGGCGAGGTGTTGAGCGATTCGATGCGAGCGAACTGGATGCCGTGCTCCTCGGCCTGTTCGCGGGCACCAACCTCGATATCGTACAAAATCTCAAGATGGTCTGCTAAGAACTGTACGGGAGCAATCAGGACGTGCGTTTTGCCTGCTTTCTGTAGTTCGGGCATAACATCGGCGAAGTCGGGTTTGAGCCACTCTTCGGGCGTGTGGCCCGCACTCTGGTAGCAGAACATCCAACGATCATCGGCCAGGCCAACTTTTTTCGCGACCGCCGCCGCCGTCTCTTTGAGGTTATTGATGTAGTCCGGCTCCCGCTCAATCACGGGTTTGGGCATACTATGCGCCGTAAGCAGCACTGGCACACTATCGCGTATCTCTGCTGGAAAGCGGTCAAGAGCCTGTCGCACCCGTTCCGCCAACGCCTCTAAGAAGTAGGGCTGCATATGCCAGTCGCGCGAGATGGTCAATTTCAGGTCGTCGCGCTGCAAGTCCGCCACAGCCTTTTCGAGCGTGTTGATATAGCCGCGCATGATGATGGGCGAATATTGTGGCGACATGATGATGCCAATCAGCTTTTGCGCATCTGCCGCAAGCTTCGGTGTAAGTTCAGCAATAAATGGCGGCGAGAAGCGCATACCTGCATCAACCGTATAGGTTGTGCCATCGGTGCTCTCGTGGTTCAGTTCTTCCTGTAAAGCCTTGGCCTGTTCGCGTGTGATACGCAACAATGGAGAGCCACCAATTAGCGCATAGCGACGACGAAATTCGGTGAGTATCTCTTCTCCCGGCTCGCGCCCGCCATACACATTCTTGATATAGGTTGGAATATCGTCAAGCGTAGCTGGCGACCCATAGGTCATCAGCATCACGCTCACATGTTGTTGTGTTGTTGTGGTCATTATGAAATTTATCTTTCTCCTGTAGCAGAGTCCTCCTGCGTTCTGATTTACAGACAAGGACATATAAATTGGTTCCTACGAGCGTCTCGTCTCTTCATGCACTGTATCGACAATACGTTTCAACATGTCGGGATTGGTGGGCGCGGGAACGCCATGTCCAAGGTTGAAGATGTGGCCGGGACGATTGTTGACGCGGCGCAGGATGTCGCGTGTACCTGCTTCGATGGTGGGCCAGTCGGTCAGCAACATGGCGGGATCGAGGTTGCCCTGAATGCCGCGCTCATAGCCAATTTGCGCCCATGCGTCGTCGATATCCATACGCCAATCGACGCTCATAATGTCGCCGCCCGCCTCTTTCATATCCTGAACCAGCGCGGCTGCTCCTGTGCCGAAGTGGATCGAGGGCGCACCCGCTCGCTTCACATCCTCGAAGATGCGTGTGACATAGGGCTTGACGAACATTCGATAGGTACTGGGACTGAGCATACCGACCCAGCTATCAAACAACTGCACCACGTCCGCACCCGCCTGAATCTGGGCCACGAGGTAGCGGGATACCACTTCGGTCAACTTGCTCATCAACGCATGCCATACCTCTGGCTGCCCGTACATCATGCCCTTAGCAAGCGCGTACTCACGCGAAGGGCGACCCTCGATGATGTAACATGCGAGTGTGAAGGGCGAACCGGAGAAACCAATCACGGCCTGTTTGCCATTCAACTCATGCTTGACCATGCGAATCGCTTGCATGATGTAGCCTGTTGACTCCTCTGCATCAATAATTCGCAGTGCCTCTACATCTTTCATCGTGCGGGCAGGGTTGTGAATGATCGGGCCGACATCAGGCCGTAGCTCGACTGAAATACCCATACCCTCCAGTGGCACAACGATATCGGCAAGCAGCACGGCACCATCAACACCAAGTATCTGTACTGGCAAAAGCGTTACCTCAGTACATAGTTCTGGCGTCTTCGCGATGGTCAGAATGTCATGTTTGTCGCGTATAGCTCGATATTCCGCGAGGCTACGTCCAGCCTGTCGCATGAACCAGACAGGCGTTGCATCGGGTTCGCGCAAATTACACGCGTCCATAAAACGCGCCACGCCAGTATGAGCGGGAAGTGTTTGTTGTTGCATATGTATGTGTTTTCCTTTATACATCTTATTGTGTAAAACCAGGGGCACCCGCAAGGGGCATTCCTCTTGCGGGTGCCCCTGGTTCCCATTCCGTCGGTTTCGTCATTAATTCATATAATAGCGTGAATAGGGCGATATGACAACAGGAAATCTATGTAAATCTGTTATAGATTTCCGAAATTCTGAAGATTTTTGTACGGGTCTAATTTATCACACCCCGTTCTAAAATGGTGAAATGAGAACGGGGTGTGATAAATCAGACCCGTACAAGAGTTGTGTTTGTGGTACAATAGCGTCGAATTTTAGAATTTATGCCTTCCTCTTATTTTTTGTGCTATGGAGTTTTTTGCTATGCTTGAACATAAAGAATCTATATTATCTGGCCTGAATGAGCCACAACGCCGGGCGGTTACAACAACGCGGGGTCCCGTTTTGATACTCGCGGGACCCGGTAGCGGCAAGACACGCGCGATTACACATCGCATCGCATTTATGGTGCAGGAAGAGCAGATTTCGCCGTGGAAAATTCTGGCCGTGACCTTTACCAATAAAGCGGCGAAGGAGATGCGCGAACGGCTGGAAAAGCTGGTCGGCCTCAATGAGTCAAAGGAAATGACGATTGGCACCTTCCATGCCATTTGTGCGCGTGTGCTGCGTATGGAGGCCGACGCGCTCCTACCTGTGGGCCTGAGCAAGTCGTTTGTAATTTTCGATACCGACGATCAGGCATCGCTTGTCAAGCAAGCCATCAAACAATTAGGGTTAGACGAGAAGCAATACAAGCCAGGGGCGATACAGGCCAGCATTTCACGTGCCAAGAACGATATGCTCATTCCAGAGCAGATGTCGGAACGCGCCACCAAGTATAGCGAAGAGGTAGCGGCCCGCGTCTATAAGGTCTATCAAAAATTGTTGCGCACCAATAATGGCGTTGACTTCGACGACCTGCTGATGCTCACCGAGCAACTGTGGCGACGCGAACCCGATATACTGCAGAAGTATCAGCGTCGCTGGCAATACATTCACGTCGACGAGTTTCAGGATTGTAACCTCCCACAATATAAGCTTATTCGTCTACTGGGCTATGGCACCGATGAACGCCGGAGTGGACTGGGCAACGTGTGTGTGGTGGGCGATGATGACCAGATGATCTATACATGGCGCGGTGCCAGTGCCGAAAACGTGCTACGCTTCGAGCGCGACTTTCCAGAGCTTGAGACCATCGTGCTCGACCAGAATTATCGCTCGACGCAAACAATTCTCGATGCTGCACAGGGCGTGGTTAAACGCAACAGCTTCCGTAAAGACAAAAAGTTGTGGACGGAGCAGGGCAAGGGCGAGAAGATTGTGCTGCATCAAGCCTACAACGAGGAGGAAGAGGGCTTGTTCACGGGACGCGAGATACTGCGCCTCCTGGGACGCGGCGACATCGAGAAACGCAGCGATGTCGCGGTGATGTATCGTACCAACGCGCAATCACGTGCCGTTGAAGAACAATTTTTGCATCTCAACATTCCCTATAAGGTCATCGGGAGCCGCAAGTTCTATGAGCGCAAAGAAATCAAGGATATGATTGCCTACCTGCGCTTGCTGGCTAATCCGACCGATGATTTGAGCTTACAACGCATCATTAACGTGCCGAACCGTAAGATCGGTGCGCGCACATTCGCTGAACTACAGCAGTGGACCACGTCGCAAAACATTCCTCTCATGACCGCCATACAGCGCATTAACGAGCATCCTACGCTCGGCAAGGCAGCAAAGGTCGCGATTGAGGGCTTTGGCAAGCTAATCGCCGATCTCGCGGAAGCCGTGCATGAACTCTCGCTGCCCGAATTGGTTGATCGCATCGCCGAGCGGAGTGGCTACGGACCCGAACTGCGCGCCGTGCCAGAAGAGGAGCTAGATCGCTGGGGCAACGTGCTTGAGTTGCGTCACGTCGCCGAGAACTATTCCGAGATTGAGACCAGCGCAGCCCTCGAACTGTTCCTGGAAAACGTCGCGCTTGTCGGTGGGGCCGATACCGCGCAGACCAGCGAGGACGGTTCGCTGGTGCGCGAAGAGAATAGCGACTCCGTAACGCTCATCACGCTTCACGCGGCAAAGGGACTGGAGTTTCCCGTCGTCTTCATCGTTGGCATGGACGAGGGTTCGCTACCCCATTCGCGTTCGATAGGCAAGATGGAGGAGCTTGAGGAGGAGCGGCGTCTGGCCTACGTCGGCTTCACACGTGCCATGAAGCGTCTCTATCTCGTACGTGCCTCGCGCCGATCCATGTGGGGTGAAACACATTCAACTGAACCATCACGCTTTCTCGACGATATTCCTACGAACCTTGTGTTGATGGCGGGCGGTAAAAATCCGCACAGTGGCTCTGGCCTCTCCGTCAATAGTAACTCACGTACAGTTCGTCGAACAGAGTGGGACGAAGACGACTACAACCAGGACCCCTATGGCGATAGCGAAGGTGGGCGTGTCTTCGGTAGTGGTGTTGCACCTAAGAGCGCACCTAAATGGACGCCATCGACACAGAACACAAAAAGCTATTCGTCACCATCCAGCATTCCACCATCCGTTTCGTCAAAGGGCAGTTTTTCGCAACCGGCGCAGCCCGCTAAACCAAAGGAGCAGCAATTCAAGCCGGGACAAAAAGTACGTCATAGCCTCTTCGGTGAGGGCGTCGTGCTCAAAAGCGAAATGGAGGCCAGCACGGAATTTGTAGAGGTGCAGTTCCAGGGCCGTTTTGGAAAGAAACGCTTGAGCATGGATTTCGCGAAATTGGATAAAATATAAAATATCATGTACAACATCGAAAAACAGGCAACCACATGGTCGTCTGTTTTTCGATGTTGTACATGATATACTAATTTCATGCGTATCACCTCATTACAAACTCAAACAAGCGACAAAGAGCGCATCAGTATCTTTGTTGATAATCGCTTTCTACTAGGTGCCAATGCCCTTATTGTGTTGCAAATGGGGCTAAAAGTTGGACAGGTTCTTACCGAGGAACAGCTTACACAGTTGCGCAGCGAAGAGTTGCTGCAGCAAGCGGTTGACCGTGCTCTGAACTTTCTCTCGTTTCGTCCCCGCAGTCGCGAAGAGGTAAAGCGTTATCTCAAGAAGAAAGAGACGCCACCCGAACTGATTGACACCGTGCTGGAACGTCTTGGTCGGCTCGATTTCGTCAATGACCGGGACTTTGCCTCGTTCTGGATACAGTCCCGTGAACAATTCAATCCACGCGGCTCCAACGTGCTCAAGAACGAATTACGGATGAAAGGCGTGGACCGTGACGTTGTTGACGAACTGGTCAGCGATGAACAAGACGAGGAACGCGCCCTGATCGCGGGTCGCAAAAAAGCCGCCTCGTTGCTACGTTTACCCGACATGGACTACAAAACCTTTCGTACGCGTCTCGGCTCCTTTCTACAACGCCGTGGCTTCGGCTTCGGAGTCACCACGCATTCCGTGAAGACATTGTGGGAAGAGATGAGAGAAGATGTGATAGATGAAGAGGATGAACTGTAGGGGTCTAATTCATTACACCCTTGTCGGCAATACACAATGTTAGAAGGCTGTTGAAACGTTTCATTGTCCTGCATACATGGTCAATCGCTAACAGGATGTAATAGAATTAGACCCCTACAAACATGCTCAATACATAAAACATTGTCGATATCGAGAAGGAGAGATACAATATGGTTGCATTATCCATCATGATAGAGGGTCAAGACGGTTTGACATGGCCGCGCTGGAAACGTCTGGTGTCAGAGGTCGAAGCACTCGGTTTCGCGGGCTTATTTCGTTCCGATCATTTCACAAATGCCAATCCGCCAGACAAGGACTCATTGGAAATGATTGTGTCGCTTACCTATCTCGCGGACCATACAGAGCGCATTCACTTCGGGCCGTTGGTCTCGCCGGTCTCGTTTCGCCATCCTACACTATTGGCGCGTCAGGCGGCGGCATTGGATGATTTGAGTAATGGTCGTATGATGCTTGGCGTTGGAGCGGGCTGGCAGGAGCGCGAGCATACGCTGTTCGGACATGAACTGGGCGATGTTCCGACGCGTGTGGCCCGCTTTGAAGACGGACTGGAAGTTATCACGCGCCTGCTGAGGAGCGACGAGCCTGTGACGTTCGAGGGAAAGTTCTTCCAACTGCGGAGCGCAACGCTCTTGCCACGGCCACAACGCGCAGGTGGGCCGCAAATTTTGATTGGCGGCAATGGCGTCAAACGTACGCTCCCGCTTGTGGCGCGTTATGCCAGCATCTGGAATGGCGTTTTTCTCAGTCCTGAAGCATTCAAAGAACACTGCACAATTCTTGACGGTTTGTTGCAAAAAGCGGGACGTAAGCCGGGCGACGTGAAGCGAACAATGATGCATTCGGCAACATTTGGCAACGACACAATGCCGGAACCAGATGTACTGCTCCAAACCATCAAGGCATACGAAGCGGCTGGAGCCGAAGAATTGATGCTGCAATGGTTCGATACCGGTGATATTGACGGGTTGCGTAGTTTTGCTGAGAATGTGTTGCATAAACTGTAATAGCCGCCTGTAGGGACCGCATTCATCCACCTACTCCAACTAATTGCCAGAAAGGGGTTGAAATATCAAGAGAAATGAGGGAAAATCCTTTCTACATTCTATTCTAAAATGACTGAAAGGATTTCCTTGCTATGCCCCATAATACCCAATGGAGTAAAAGTTTGCCAGAGCCAGAGCGTTGCACGAGTCTGCTCGACGAGATGCTCAAGCACGCTGGTCCTCACCAAGAACCGATGGCTCCTCGCCGCCGTGGTCGACCCGCGCACATCCTGCTCTCGCATCTGGGCTGGGCCATCTTCTGGTGCTTTCTGCAGGGCTGGCAAGCTCAATTGGACCTGTGGCGGCAGCTTAGCAGTGAGCGGCTCGCGAGCTTTGCCCCGGTCTGCGTCTGCGATCAAGCCGTCTACAAGCGACTGGCAACATGTGGGGGCAAGGCGATGCAACTGCTCTTCCAGCAGGTCTCGGCCCACTTGCAGCACCGACTTGATCCCTTAGAACAGTGGAGTCTCGCTCCTTTCGCCTCGGCAGTGCTCGCTATCGATGAGAGCAAGCTCGATCAAGTGGGACGCTGGCTCACCGGCTTACGGGACCTGCCAGTCGCTGATGCGAACTTGCTGGCAGGGCGACTGAGTTGCCTGTTTGATGTGCGACGGCAACAGTGGCAACGAGTGGATGTGTTGCCGAAGGCCACAGGCAACAGCCTGCTGCATGCGCGCCACTTGCTCGACGGCTTGCTGCCACAAACGCTCTTGCTCTTTGATCTGGGCTACTTCAGCTTTGAATGGCTCGATGAGCTGACGCGACGCGGGTTCTACTGGGTGAGCCGACTGCGGGAGCGAGGCAGCTATCAGGTGGAACATGTGTTTGTGCAGCAAAACGGCTATCTGGATGCGATTGTGTTTCTGGGAGCCTATCGCAGTGATCACGCGCGCTTTGCGGTCCGGCTCATCCAGGTTAGAGTGGGCAAGCAGACACGGCGGTACCTGAGCAATGTGCTGGACCCGCGTCTGCTCAGTGGGGCAGAAGTGGTGCAACTGTATGCCAGACGCTGGGATATCGAACTGGCCTTTCGCATGCTCAAAGACCATGTGCAGCTTCGGGTGCTCTGGAGCGCCAAATGGGAGGTGCTGCTGGTACAAATCTTGGCGAGCGTGATCCTGGCTCAGGTCTTTCACGCCTTGCAAGTGGAGCTGGCAGCCGAGCAGCATGTGGACGTGTTTGATGTCTCGCTGGACCTCTTACTCCGGTTGCTGCCTCGCAAACTGCTGGCAGGGCAACCGGTTGGAGACTGGGTCCGCTCGATGGGTCGACAGGTGGGCATCATTCGTGCGAGCACTCGTCTGGTCTATGAGGTGCCTGAGATTGCCGAGCAGCACCTCATCTGGCCAGGTCGTCCTTTGCAGTTGGAACGTCCGCCTCGCTATGCGCGCAAGCAAGCCGGCAATGCCAACCGCAAACCACCAGCTGCTTCTCCTAATTAGTTGGAGTAGGTGGATGAATGCGGTCCCTACGCTGGATTATCTCTCGTCATGCTCTCTCATGCTATTGCTATACAACATTCATCACAGGTCTGCGTTCATACTGCTCACGCGCCTGCAGAATTGAGTCGTAGTGCTTTTCTGCCCATGTGCAAACACTTTGAAGCAGTTCACCAAATGTCTCGCCCAGAGGAGTAAGCGTATATTCGACTCGTGGCGATGGAGTTGGAAAAGTCCTGCGCTCTACAAGGCCATCGCGCTCCAGGTTGCGTAGCGTTTGTGTCAACATCTTCTGTGAAATTCCTCCGATCTGTCGTTTGAGTTCACCATGCCTTTTTACACCATTTGCTAGCGTATAAAGAACGAGAACAGTCCATTTTTCCCCCATCAAATCGAGTACTTGCCGAGAACCATAACGCATATCAAATATCGTGAGGTTTGTGTTCTCCTGCTCTTCCATCTTGCTTTGCCTCCGTCTCATTACTAGGCACCTTGAAGTACCTACTACCTGAACAAGTTACACCATGATATAGTGATTACTGGCATAGCAATGTCAATCTTTACTTTTGACACAACAATAAGAAAGAGCGAGGTCAAACATATGACTACATCACAATGCACACACCTTAATCAGATAAGAGAAGTTACACCGAGCGCGAACGGCTGTGAGGATTGCTTAAAAATAGGTGATACATGGGTACATCTACGCCTCTGTTTAGAGTGCGGGCATGTTGGCTGTTGCGACTCATCAAAAAATAAACACGCGACCAAGCATTTTCACGCAACTCAGCATCCCATCATCCAGTCATTTGAACACGGCGAGGATTGGGGCTGGTGCTATATCGATCAGGTGGAACTCGAATTCGCGGACTAGCTAAGGAGAGGATTTTTGCATGTCAGTTGATGTTTCCTCACCCCAGGAAATCTTTCCACCACTTCCTCTTGAGGCGTGGGAGGACTCAAAGAAGACTCTTCATCGGTTCTCTCAAGTCATAGGGAAGATTCGGCTCGCCGCCATGCCACATATGAATCATTGGTGGCAAGCGACCTTGTACGTGACAACAAGAGGTCTTACCACTGGCATTATGCCTTACGAGAATACACATTTTGCCATTGAGTTCGATTTCATTGACCATAAACTAGTAATTACTACTGATACGGGTCAGGTAAAAGCCTTTGATTTACCAGGACTTTCTGTTGCAGCATTCTATGAGCAGGTCTTTGCGAGTCTGGCAAAGCTGGGCATTACCATCTCTATTCTCGCGAAAACATATGAGTTAGAGCCAGTGAGTTCATTTGCAACCGATACAGCCCACACCTCGTATGACCGGGAATATGTTCATCGCTACTGGCGTATCCTGCTGCAAATAGACTCGGTCTTCAAAGAGTTCAGTGGACGCTTCACAGGCAAATCAAGTCCAGCGCACCTCTTCTGGCACAGCTTCGATTTCGCCTTGACACGCTTTTCGGGGAGACGCGCGCCAGACCGTCCCGACGCCAATCGCGCCACACGAGAAGCCTACTCGCACGAGGTCATCAGCTTTGGCTTCTGGGCTGGTGACGACATGGTGCGTTTCCCTGCCTTCTATTCATACACCGCACCCGAACCCGATGGCTTGACCAATGCTGCTCTACAACCGAAAGAGGCATTCTGGAATACTGGACCAACAGGCTCAATGGCATTGTTGAAATACGACGACTTACGCACACAAGCTAATCCAAAATCGGTCCTGCTCGCTTTTCTAGAGAGTGCGTATCGTGCGGGTGCCACCGCCGCACATTGGAATATCGACGAGTTCGCAACCGTCACGTTCGAGGAGTAAGGTAAAACAGTTACAAGTTTGGGAATGAAAACGAAACTACGTCTTGTTGCAATAAGTAATAGAGTTAGATACTTATCAGGGGCCACGATTCGTTATGCCCTCGCCGCGCTAGTCAATGGTGATGAGGGCGTAATGGATTGTGGCTCCTATATTTCACAGTGAACAGTTTTCGTAGGGACCAATACAGGAAGTAGTTATCATTCATGAATACCTCTACCCGCGATCTACATACGCAGCAAGAAACTGCTCCGAATACCATCAACACTGCTCAGCAGACAATCGATAGACACTCCTGGTTTGTACTGTTTTTGTTATGTACCGCGCAATTCATGGTCGTGCTCGATTTCTCAATTGTCAATGTGGCTTTACCAGCAATTCAGCGCGAACTCGGCTTCACAACACAGAATTTACAGTGGATCATCACAGCCTACTCGCTCACCTTTGGTGGATTTCTTCTGCTGGGTGGACGTATTGGCGACTTGTTTGGTCGTCGTCGCTTATTCCTGATAGGGCTGTTCCTGTTTGCCTTTGCCTCCTTTATGGGTGGCGTCGCACAATCAGCACTATGGCTGATTATCGCTCGTGGCGTACAAGGGCTGGGGGCCGCGATTATTTCGCCGACATCGTTCTCGCTCATCACGACCACATTCCATGAAGGGCCGCCTCGCAATAAGGCGTTAGGCGTGGTGGGTGCCGTAGCCTCATCAGGTTTCGCTGCTGGTGCTCTACTTGGTGGACTACTCACAGCAAGTATTGGCTGGCGCTGGGTCTTGTTCGTCAATGTTCCAGTTGCGATAGCCGCGATTATTCTTACGCCCCTTCTTCTCAAAGAGACGGAGAAAGAGCAAGGGCAGAGACAGGTTGACGTGCTTGGCGCGATAACTATTACGCTCGGCCTTGTCGCGCTTGTCTATGCGTTCGCGCAGGGCAACCAGATTGGTTGGGGTTCAGCACAGACACTGCTTCTCCTGGCTACCGGCGTTATCCTACTCGTAGTATTTGTGTTTATCGAGACACGTGTCAAAGTGCCGCTTATCCGGTTAAGTATCTTCCGCTTACGGACGCTAACGGGCGCGAATCTGATTGGCTTTCTGGCTCCTGGCGCGGTAGGTGCATCGGTTTTTACCATAACACTTTACATGCAAAAGGTGCTTGGATACGCTCCTACAGCGACAGGCATTGCTTTTTTACCTATGTCTCTCATCTTCTTCATTGACTCTAACTTGGTAGCGCGGTTTGTCCCACGTTTTGGTGTACAACGCATCCTTATCGCGGGCATGTTCGTAAGTGCGCTAGGATATCTATTGCTCACTCAGATTTCGGTAGGAAGTAGTTATTGGACAACATTGCTTCCTGGTACTCTGGTTGTAGCAATGGGCATGGGTCCCTCGTTTACCGCGATGGCGATAGCAGCAACGGCAGGCGTCAGCGACCGCGAACAAGGACTGGCAACCGGCTTGTTTAACACCACACAACAGGTAGGATCAGGACTTGTATTAGCGGTCGTAGCAGTCGTATCGGCCATCCAGACCACCGCATTACAACACATGCAAGGCGTCTCTGAAAAAGCCGCGCTCGTTGGCGGCTTTCGCTATGCACTCATCGCATGTGCAGTCTTTGCGATACTTAGCTGCTTAGTCGCAATTTTTGTTATTCGACAGAATGAGTCAAAAGTGTAGTAGGGACCCCTTTATAACGTGCAGCTTGGATGTCGATTGCTGAGCAGGCCGTGGTAAATCGGTCCCTACTGCTTACTATATTCCTCCGGCCTGATCTCCACATATTTCCCGAACCACTCTAACGTCTTTTTCCAATATGCAAGCAATTGGCTTGGTTTCGGCGTTCCGCCATGCCATGCACCAGGAGCACGCACGAACTCGACAGGAGCTTTGCCAATCATCTTAAGAGCCATATATAACTGTTCCGATTGCTCTATTGGACAGCGCAAATCATTTTCGGGATGCAACAGGAGCGTCGGAGTTGTGACCTGTGGCACATAGGTAAGCGGCGAACGAGTCCGGTAATACTCCGCACGGTCAGGGTCCCACGGGTAGCCTTGTGCCTGAGCAGCTTGCCAAAACCCAATATCCGATGTTCCCACAAAACTGACCAAATTTGAGATGCTTGCCATTGGCACTGCTGCTTTGAAGCGATTCGTTTGTCCGATAATAAACATGGACATATAGCCCCCATAACTATAGCCCGTCACAACCATACGTTCAGGGTCCGCTATGCCACGCGCAATGCATTCATCTACGCCCAGCATTATATCTTGATAGTCCCATCCACCCCAATCACCAATAACACGGTTTAGAAATGCTTCTCCATAACCCGTGCTACCATGTGGATTACAGTAGAAGACCGCATAGCCCTGTGCCGCACAATATTGGCTAACTGGATCAAGGCCAATACCATATGACCACTGTGGCCCACCATGAATATGCACCATCAATGGGTAACGCACACCCTCTCGCGCTCCCACAGGAGCAATAAGCCATCCCTCTACCTCATCACCGTTTGCACCTTTATAGGTTATACGCTCATTTCTTCCTAACAGCAGTTTAGACAGGGCTGCGTCGTAAAAATGCGTCAGGCGTTCCTGGTTTTCTTCACCTTGAGTGTGCAACGGCAAGGAGGAAAGCTCCCACGGATGTTCTGATTGCTCTTGAACAAGTAAAAGTGCCTGTTCACCAGGAAGAAGGGCAATCCAATTTATGTTGGATTCGCTCGTAGTGAGTTGCGTTATTGTGCGCCATACAACCGATAGACGATAGAGATGA
>CAXTUE010000012.1:0-12280 GCA_964247355.1 uncultured Ktedonobacteraceae bacterium
ACGTTATAAGTTGCGCCAGAACGCGTAAAAAGGAGCCGAGCATGTCAAAATCTCTCACTTATGCTAGCTATCTGCGCGTTGACGAGTTGCTCAACTTGCAGACGCCCAAAAGCACCGGACCTTCTGGACCAGAGCATGATGAGATGCTTTTTATCATCATTCATCAGGTCTACGAACTCTGGTTCAAGCAGATACTATACGAAATCGACTATCTCATGACGCTCCTCCGCGCCAATGAACCCGCACGAGCCGTACATGTCGTTCGGCGCGTACTTGCAATACTCAAAACGGTCGTCGCGCAACTCGATGTGCTGGAAACCATGACGCCACTCGAATTCAACTCGTTTCGCAACTTCTTAGAGTCGGCAAGCGGCTTCCAGTCGGCCCAGTTCCGTGAGATAGAGTTTGTCTTTGGCTATAAACGCTCATCGGTTTTTCACAATTATACTGAAGATTCCTTTGGGCGCAGATTGCTTGAAGAGCGTTACAAGCAACCAGGTCTGTGGGACGCCTTCTTATGCTATCTCAGTCTCAACGGCTATCCAGTGCCGGACGAGCAACTTTCACGCGATGTCACGCAAGCCATTGTTCCTTCGACCGCCATTCAGAGCATTTTGATCGATGCCTATCGTCACAACGTCACGGTCAATAACATCTGCGAAAACCTGGTCGATATGGACGAGGGATTTCAGGAATGGCGCTACCGACACGCCAAGATGGTCGAGCGCACCATCGGATATAAGAGCGGGACGGGCGGCTCATCTGGTGCGGGCTATCTCGCGTCAACCATCAAGCCATTCTTTCCCGATTTGTGGACTATTCGTTCGCAGTTTTAAATCCATTCTTAGGACACTTATAGATGAAAAGTACAACGCAAAAATATATGACGGACGCCCAATATATTTGACTGAAAAGAGAGGACTACACGTATGTCCACAAACTTACAATTCCCATTACAAGGCAAGCGGGCAATTGTGACTGGTGCTGGACGCGGCATCGGTCGCAGTATTGCGCTTGCCCTTGCACAAGCGGGTGCCGATGTAGCCGTAACCGCACGTACAACAGCCGAACTCGATGCGCTTGTCGCCCAGGTTCAGGCTACTGGTCACAAGGGTTACGCAATTGCATGTGATGTAACTGATAACGAACAGGTGCAACACATGGCTCATACCTGCTTAGCGACAATGGGCGGATTAGATATCCTGGTTAACAATGCGGGCAATGCGAGTAGCCATAAATTTTTGAACCATCCCGATGACCTCTGGCACTATATGCTTGCGGTGAATTTGACCAGCGTCTATGCCGTGACAAAAGCTTTTGTACCAACGCTTGTAGAACAGCACTGGGGTCGTATTATCAATATCGCCTCAACCGCATCGAGAGTGGGTGGGCGCTATATTGCTGCTTATACCGCAGCAAAACATGGTGTTCTCGGCCTCACACGCGCCCTCGCTACCGAGTTTGTCTCATACAACATAACGGCGAATGCCATCTGTCCCGGCTACGTCGATACGCCGCTCACCGATGCAAGTGTAAGCAATATGGTCGTTCGTACAGGTATGAGCAATGAAGAGGCACGAAAGACGCTCGCCAAAACAAGTCCACAACAACGCCTGATCGAACCCGATGAGATCGCCGCGCTCGCGGTTTTTCTCGCGCAAGATAGTAGTAAAGGCATCAATGGTCAAGCCATCAACATAGATGGCGGCGGCGTTATGTCATAAATTTTGTCTATATGAAAGAAAAACTTGTGGAAAAACTTATTGTTAATCCGCGTAACCTACCCTACCACGTCCCGTTGGCTTCAATCACGGCATCGGGGTCACTGGCGGACGATTGCTTTTCCTGGCAGGACAAACTGCCAGCGATAAAGAGGGACGCATTGTCGCGCCGGGCGATATCGTTGCGCAATATACACAGGTGCTACACAACCTGCAAACGGTTGTTGAAGCGGCAGGTGGGACAATGCAGGATGTCGTCAAAATGACGATTTTCGTTAGTGATCGCGACACCTACCGTGCCAACCTACCAGCGTTAGGCAAGGCACATCGCACCTTCTTTGGCGCGTACTATCCAGCGACAGCCCTACTCGAAATCTCGCGTTTCTACCAGGACGAGGCGATGATTGAAATAGAAGGCATTGCGGTTATTTGAACTATGCAAAAACTACTATTTTCTAGTATACTGTACTAGGCACCTTTTCATTGAAACAACGAAGTAGTACTGCCGACACTGTTAGTCAAAAAGGAGCAATAAGTTGCCAGAGCAAAACAACGACAAAAAACACTTTCCTGAAAACGCTGAGGTCACGATTGGAGGCGTAGGTACGCCTACCTCTTCTCCCAACGCTGATTCAGCAGGTGAAACACAGCAAACATCTACAAAGATGCCTACCGACGCGGCTGAAATTGTAGCTGACGGAGACAGCAGAGCTATTGCTAGCAAAAATGAGGGTTCCTGGCCTCCACTTAAGATCCGCGATGAAATAGTAGAGGCGGCGGAACAAGAGAAAGCCAAAAATCAACAAGACCAGGCATAAGTGCTTTCTCCTGCCTCATAAAGCAGTAATGCAAATATACATGCACTCGCAGGGGTTTCATTTGTTACATCGCTTATTCGCTTTGTGAGTCGAGAGCAACGTGTAACGAATGAAGCCCTTATGCTCTATCATTCTGGCAGGTAGACACATCTATGTAGTGAGGGAAGCGTATGCAGATTAGCGCACCGGCAGAATATATCATTCTCGGCTTGCTCAAGAGTCAGCCAATGCACGGCTATGAGATGTTCCAGAAGTTTGAGAACAGCACACTGGGCGAAATTCTGCACCTGGAAATGAACCAGATGTACGCATTCATCAAAAAGCTCGAAAAACTGGGCTACATTGAGACGACATCAGAACTCCAGGAAACACGTCCACCACGCCGAATACACGCCCTTACGCAGTCAGGTAAGAATATTTTTCAAGAGTGGCTCACACAACCTGTCGAGAAGCCTCGCGATATCCGCATTATTTTTCTCTTGAAGCTCTATTTTATGCAAAAATACATACCCTCTGCGATGAGCAATCTCATAGACCAGGAAATTTCTGCGTGTAACACTTTTTTACACCACCTGGAGGCAAAACATACCGGCGATGCTACTACGAGTGAAGACGCTTTTTTTGACCAGATTGTGCTACGTAGCCGTATTCACCAGACACGCGCCTTACTTGAGTGGATGCAGGAACTACAGGCAACACTAGCACTTACCCCTTCGTCATAATAGCAGGATGTAGTACTGGAAAGGAACCTCTTGCATGTCTTCGACTACTGCTACTATCTTACTTGCTGCTGGCCGCTCGAGCCGCATGGGAGAAGGCAAACACAAACTGCTACTACCCCTCGGAGACCGTCCTGTACTGGCTCACGTCGTCGAAACAATACTCGCCTCGCAAGCACGACCTCTTATTGTCGTAGCAGGTTATCAAGCTGAACAGATACGAACGCTACTCACTCCATACGCGCCCACGCTTACTCTCGTCGAAAACTTTGACTACCAGCAAGGCATGAGCACGTCTTTACGCAAGGGTATTGCAACCGTGATAACCGCTCATCCTACTGTGAATGGAGCCTTGATTGTCCTCGGCGACCAACCACTTATGACTCCTCAAATCCTTGATAGCATGATCGAGGCAAAGCAAGCAACGGGCAAGCGCATCATTACAGCACGCTACTCCGGTAAACGCGGCAATCCTACACTCTTTGACGCAAGCCTCTTCCCCGAACTTTTAGAGATGACGGGCGATGAAGGTGGGCGCAAAGTGCTTGAACGCTATCGTCAAGAGATAGCAATGGTAGATATAGATAATGAGATGGCGAATTATGATGTAGATACGTGGGAAGCATACCAACAGGTAGTGCGAATATGGGAAGGACGTTCCAGCATCTCTTGACAATCTCTTTGATATCCGTACATACTACAGTATAGCAAAAAATCTTTTCTTCAACACTTTATCAGGAATGTATACTAGACCTGAGCAGGTTGTTCAGGTCTCATTCTAGTTGTCGCCTGATACTATGCATCCATACAAGGAGCTTTCCTATGATTGATGTATTGCCCGATATAGAAAAATGGCGCGAACGCGGCGAGCGTGTCGCCGTTGCCACCGTCGTCTCGATGCAAGGCTCGGCACCGCGCAGACCGGGGGCTAAGCTTGTGGTCAGTGAGAGTGGCGAACTGGCGGGTTCGGTAAGTGGTGGTTGTGTGGAACCTGCCGTGGTGCAGGCTGCATTGGAAACCATCGAGGATGGCAAACCACAGATGCTTGAATTCGGTATTACCGAAGAGCAGAATATCGAGCAAATCGGCCTTGCATGTGGCGGCACCATCCAGGTCTTTGTGGAACGCCTGGATTGGTAAGAGCAGGGCACCCGCAAGGAGAACTACCTCGTATATGGGAGGGGCGTTCCCCTTGCGGGCGCCTTGGTTCCGCGACGATTAATAAAACCTGATAGGGAGTTCTTCATGAGCGGACTCTACGAAGCGTTAAGAGACCAGATAGGCAAAGAAAAGGGCGCGGCACTGGCAACAGTGGTGCAAGGGCCTGATAATATCGGCGCGAAACTGCTTGTGTTTCCCAACAAAATTACGCAGGGGACACTTGGCCCTCCTGCCCTTGATGCCCTCACATTGATAGACGCAGAACGCGCCATGTGGAAAGGTGAAGCACTAACGCATACCTACACGCTTGCAAACACACCGCAAGAGCAAGAGTCATATCAGGTATTCATAGAAGGCTTTCCACCTCCACCTTCGCTCATCATTGTGGGTGCAGGGCACATTGCGATTCCGCTCACAACCTTCGCTAAAACACTCAATTATCATGTCACAATCGTTGATGCTCGCGCCGCTTTTGCGACCCGTGAACGCTTTCCACATGCCGATGATTTAATTGTCGAGTGGCCTGACGAAGTGTTAGAGCGTATGGACCTCAACCCTTCAACCTCCATAGCTGTGCTAACTCACGATCCCAAATTTGACGAACCAACGCTGAATGTTGTGTTGAGACGCGACGTAGGCTATGTAGGGGCGATTGGCAGCCGCAAAACAGGCGAAGAGCGCGCCGAGCGCCTCATGAAAAATGGCTTGACCGAAGAGCAGGTGAAGCGTATTCATGGACCTATTGGTCTCAATATCGGTGGCAAAGCACCGGAGGAGATTGCGTTAGCAATCATGGCAGAGATCGTCGCCATCCGCAATGGCAAAGACCCCGGCGCGTTCTCCCAAAAGAGTACGCGAAAGGATGCAAGCGCATGAATACAATGGCTGTGTACAACGAAATTCAAGATGCACTACGGCATGGCGAACGTATCGTCATTGCAACTGTTGTGAAGACGGTTGGCTCTGCCCCCTGTGGCGTTGGGAGCAAAATATTGATTCGCGCGGATGGCAGCAACAGTGAAGGTATAGCAGGTCCTGTAACCGATGGCAAAATCGTACAGGAAGCTCTCAAGGTATTAAGCGAGGGACATTCACAAACCGTGCATATCCACATAGATGCAGACAACGGTGAGGCAGTGGGCAGTTGCGGCGCGACGCTGGAGGTTTTTTTGGAGGTGTTGCGACCCGAACCACGCCTTATCATCGTTGGCGCGGGCTATGTCGCGCAAGCTCTCGCGCGTCTCTCACTACACCTCGACTATCGCATCGTGGTCGTCGATGATCGACGTGATTTCGCCAATCCACAAGCATTCGGTGACAAAATACAACTTGCCTTTGGCGACATTCCACAGACACTGCGTCAACTGGAACCAGACGAGTCAAGCTGGATTGTGATTGTGACCCGTGGTCATACGCTTGACAAAGAAGCCTTACACGTGGCATTAGAAAGCAAAGCCGCTTATATCGGCATGATTGGCAGCCCTAGCAAGGTCAAGAATATCTTCAAAAGTCTGCTGAAAGAGGGGATAGCGGCAGAGCGACTGGCGCAGGTTTCCGCCCCTATTGGCTTAGACTTAGGAGCGGAAACCCCCGACGAGATTGCTCTGAGTATCGCCGCCGAAATGCTTATGTTACGCAAGAAGGGAACTGGTACACAACTCAAATCAATGCACCATCTGATACAGGAAGAGGCGATGGTGTAGGAACCGGTGTATCACGTCCTTGTGAGCAATTTGTTGTTAGAGGGACGTAATAAAGCGGTTCTACAAACGAAGATAAGCAGTTTGACAATGTAACCTTTGTTGTGCTACTCTCTGTTCAGTTGTAATTTCGCATATTCTATCTCCTGTCGTTTGTGCTGTAGAGTAACACGGCAACGTATGAAAAGAAAAGATTTTACAATTAGCTGCACAACGAATAGATTGAACTATTCACCATCTTCGTTAGTACCATTCCTTATACTTTATGTATTGAAAGGAGTTTTTAGTAGTTCTTTCCAACATAGAAGCCCCACACTGAACGAACAGTATTAAGGAACACGCGTTATTTCTTCCCGTTTTCATAGATGTAAATGGAGCAGGAAGACGCGATTTAGCTACGATGGAGGACCTTTAGAAACGATGAAGCGCGCAATCACAATGACCGTGAACGGTCGCAAGTACTCATCAGAAGTCGAGCCTCGCACACTGCTCGTCCACTATTTACGCGATGCCCTGGACCTGACTGGAACACATCTTGGGTGTAATACCTCACAATGCGGTGCCTGTGTGGTCATGGTCAATGGACAAGCGGTCAAATCCTGTACCGTTCTCGCCGTACAAGCTGACGGCGACGAAGTAACCACGATTGAAGGTATCGCTAACGGTGATATACTTCACCCCATTCAAGAAGGCTTCTGGGAGAAACATGGCCTCCAGTGCGGCTACTGCACTCCCGGCATGATTATGGCCTCCTACCAGCTCCTGAAAAACAATCCCAATCCGAGTGAAGAAGAGATTCGCAAGGGTCTTGAAGGTAACATCTGCCGTTGCACCGGCTATCAGAATATTGTAAGTGCCGTTCAGTATGCTGCTCAACACATGCATAGCGGTGCCTCCGAAGCAGTTCCGGCGGCTGATTAAGCATTACCTGCAAGGACGCAAGCAAACACATCACTTCTCGTTGTTTCGTTTCTCATATCTGAGAGAGGACTTGCACACTCATGGGCATTGCAGCTACACTTGGCACGCCGGTAAAGAGGCGTGAAGACCCCCGTTTGATTACTGGTCAGGCTACCTATGTAGACGATATGAAACTGCTCGGCATGCTTCATATGTCCGTTCTCCGTAGCCCCTATGGTCACGCACGTATTAATAGCATTAACACCGAGGCTGCACGCAACCATCCGGGCGTGGTCGCCGTCTATACAGCCGAAGACCTCAAAGGCAAAGTTGGCCACATTCCGATTGCCGCACCACTACCACCATATATTGACAAGGGCATGGGCCGACGTGGACCGCTTGCTGAGGGCAAAGTGCGCTTTTATGGCGACCCTGTGGCTGTCGTGATCGCCGACGACAAATATACAGCGCGCGATGCCGTCGATCTGATCGACGTTGACTACGAGCCACTGCCAGCCGCTATTGATCTTGAAAAGGCTATGCAGCCGGATGCACCGATTCTTTATGAGGAGTATGGCACCAATGTTGCGCTTCCCATTCATCCTCCAACCGAGGAGATAGACAAGGTCTTCGCGGACACGGTAGCGAATGGTGGCCTTATCGTAAAAGAGCGCATCGTCAACCAGCGCGTTGCTCCCTCGCCAATGGAGACGCGCGGTGTCATCGCTGAGTTCCGCAAATCGGACAAGATGCTCAACATCTGGAGTTCGTCACAGATTCCTCACATTCTGCGCAACTACCTTGCCGAACAAATGAAACTTCCACAGCATCAGGTACACGTCATCGTTCCTGAAGTTGGCGGCGGCTTCGGCTGTAAGTTGGAAATCTATCCCGAAGAGGCTCTTGTGGCCTTCGCAGCGATGCAGCTAGGCAAGCCGGTGAAGTGGATCGAGGATCGTAGCGAAAGCTTCGCGGTAACTATTCATGGACGCGACCAGATCGATTACGTCGAAGCGGCGGTAGACCGCACAGGCAAGGTACATGGCCTAAAGGTTCATGTCATCTCCGACCTTGGCTCCTACCTCCAATTCTTCACCGATGTCATCGCCATCGCCTTCACGCTTCCAATGGTTGACGGCTGCTATGACATTCCTGTGACATATGCCGCCTGCGATATCGTCTTTACCAACAAGGCTCCAACCGATGCCTATCGCGGCGCAGGCCGTCCAGAGGCAACATTCCTTGTTGAGCGCATTATGGATGTTACTGCGCGCGAATTGAACATGGACCCGGCAGATGTACGCCTTGTCAACTTCGTGAAGTCGGATGCGTTTCCATATAAAGCTTCCGCAGGACCAGTGTATGACACAGGCAACTACGAGGTCGCGCTGCAAAAAGCAATGGAACTGGTAGACTACCGAAACCTCCGCGCACAGCAGAAGCAAAGTCGTGCCAGTGGCAAATTGCTAGGCATTGGCGTCTCTTCCTATGTAGAAATCTGCGGACTTGGACCAAAGGGCGTTCTGCCTTATGGCGGCTTTGAGGGTGCGCGCATCCGTATCGAGCAAACTGGCACCGTCAATGTCTACACGGGTATCTCACCACATGGACAGGGACAAGAAACTTCGTTCGCGCAGCTCGTCGGCGACGAATTCGGCATTCCAATGGAAAATGTCATGGTCCTGCATGGCGATACTGACTCGACACCAGAAGGACGTGGCACCTATGGTAGCCGTGGCACATCCGTTGGTGGCTCAGCCGTCTTCAATGCTGCCCTGCGCTTAAAAGAGAAGATGAAGCAGATCGCGGCCCACATGCTAGAGGCCAGCCCTGATGACGTGAAATTGGAAGGCGGAGAGTTCTCCGTCGCCGGTTCACCTCAGAAATCTGTGACCTTCAATGCAGTTGCCGCTGCTGCGAACACGTCCAACACTCTCGCACCTGGAATGGAGCCAGGACTGGAAACAACGGCCTTCTTCGAGCCAGAGTCCTGTACCTTCCCCTTCGGCACACACATCTGCGTCGTTGAGGTGGACAGGGATACAGGCGAGGCCGAGATCGTGCGCTACGTCGCGGTTGACGACTGTGGACGCCAGTTGAATCCTCTACTGGTCCAGGGGCAGGTTCACGGCGGTATCGCTCAGGGCGTTGGTCAGGCTATGTACGAAGGCGTCGTGTATGGTGAAGATGGTCAGTTGTTGACAGCATCGTTCATGGACTACGCCATGCCTATCGCGCCTGAGTTCCCACATCTAGAGCTTGAACACACAACGACGCTTACGACCGTGAACCCACTGGGCGTAAAGGGTGTTGGCGAAGCTGGTACCATCGGCTCAACGCCAGCAATCGCTGCTGCCGTAGCCGATGCATTGAACGTGCCACATATCGACATGCCAATGCATCCTGAGAAATTGTGGAAGATCATTCACCAGCAGCAGTAGAGCAGAGAAGTAAGACATCTGGTTCGTCCTGAACCAGATGTCTTCCCTGATTTCTACTCAGTCAGAATGAAGAGGAGAAAAAGTAGATGTCTGTTCCCGCAGCCTTTGACTATCATCCAGCTAAGACGGTGGATGAAGCTATTTCTTTACTGCAACAATACGGCGATGACGCGAAGGTGCTCGCTGGTGGTCATAGTCTCATCCCAACTATGAAACTTCGCCTATCACAGCCAGAACACCTCGTCGACATCGGCAAAATTGCCGAACTCTCGTACATCCGCGAGGAAAATGGCGTGGTGGCCGTTGGCGCAACGACCACTTATACCACCGTTGCTCGTTCAGAGCTATTGCGTCAGCATTTCGCATTGTTGACCGATGCAGCTTCGGTACTTGGCGATCAACAGGTACGCAACCGTGGCACACTGGGCGGCAGCATTGCGCACTCCGACCCTGCAGGCGATATGCCCGCGATTATCTTAGCCCTTAAAGCTGAGATAGTCGTGCAAAGTGCTACAGGCAAACGCACCATTGCAGCCGACGATTTCTTTGTCGACACCTTTGAGACCGCCCTCAAAGCCGGTGAACTGCTCACCGAGATTCGCTTTACTATTCCCAAAGCCAATACTGGCACGTCTTATATGAAGCTTGAAAACAAAGCTTCGCACTATGCAGTAACGGGCTGTGCCGCCATCATTTCGCTGGGCGGCGACGGTACATGTAGCGCGGCAAGTGTTACTATTACCGGTGCCGGCACTAAGACGACCCGTGCAAGCGCGGTGGAAGCGGCACTTATCGGCAAGAAAATCGACGAGGCCGTGGCGACAGAAGCGGCCAGTCATGCCGCCGAAGGACTCACCTTGATCGAGGATATTCATGGCTCGAAGGCTTATCGTAGTCAAATGACGACCGTGATGGCTCGTCGCGCTATTCTCAAAGCTGTAGAGCGCGCCTAGATTTGTTTGTAGGGAGAGTTCGGTTGTACGCGCCCGGGGGGCGTGCCCCCCGCGCCCCCGCCCCCCCCCCCCCCCCCCCCCAAACTCTCCCTACATGCTTCATAGAAGGAAGGAAGCACGATATGGAATTTTCAGGTATACAAACTATTGATGTTCCTATTTCGACAGTATGGTCCTATCTTTTGGATGTACGCAAGGTCGCCGCATGCGCTCCTGGCTTCCAGAGTCTTGAAGATGTAGGCGAGGAGCACTGGAAGGCGATTATCTCTATTGGCATTGGACCGGTCAAAGCCAAGTTCAATCTTGATGTGACACGACCAGAAAAGCATGAGCCGGACCTTATGGTCGTCAAAGGACGTGGGAAAGCTCCAGGCAGTGCCGTTGAGCTTGCGGGTACAATGAATCTATCCGAGGTAAGTCCAAGTTCGACGAGCATGGACTGGAAAGCCAATGTCACGGTAAGTGGCACACTCGCCAGCGTCGGTGGACGCCTGATGAATAGTACAGCAGAAAAGCTGACCGAGCAGTTCTTTACCTGCCTCAAATCAAATCTCACAGCAGCCGAATCTCCTGAAAAACCTACTTCTTAAGCAGAAAAGGTCTCACCTGCCAACCACATTAGCCTATGCGAATGTGGGTGGCAGGGGAGCCCGTTTCTGCGTACCCCCGGTACACAAACTCTCCCAAAATGGTATACAACTACTAGGCATCATTCCTGTAGTGCGTGCTGATGCTCTTCCAAATACTACCTGTTGTCTTACACTCTTCGTAAAGCGTCATCTTTAGGAACGTAGTTGCTAGTCCGTACCTTTACGTCACTGTCGATGAGAGGAAACAAGCAATGGCCGAAGATGGAACAACTCCCAAAGTTACTACACTACACGAACTACTCGCAGATGCGCCCAAAAATTGGGGACGCTGGGGAGCTGATGATGAAGTTGGCTCACTCAACTATCTTACCTCGCAAGAAGTGTTACGTGGTATGCAAAGCGTCAAGCAAGGCAAGGTCATCACGATTGGTATGGCTATAGGCAATAAGGGAGGCGACCCCGTGTGGCCTGGACGGACGCCCGCGCAACGCTTTATGACACAAGATAAAAGTCATTACACCAGTGGAAAACTTAAGCCAGTAGCCGGAGGACTTGAGTACGCCGACGATTTTGCCGTCATGTTCTTACAAGGCTCCACCCAGTATGACGCGCTAGGCCACACATGGTACGATGATAAAATCTGGAATGGGTACGATGCCAATACAACTGCGGGTGGCATGGACAAAGATAGCGTCTATCCCATTGCTCAACGTGGCGTCGTCGGACGCGGTATTTTGCTCGATGTAGCCCGTGCTCGCGGAGTCGATGCGCTGACAACTGGCGAAGAGATTCACCTGCCGGAACTGCTCGATACAGCTAAGAAGCAGGGTGTTACAATTGAGAAGCATGACATTCTCGTTCTTAGAACCGGCTTTCTGAGCCTCTTCTTTACACAGGGGTCGGCCAAATTCTATGAAGGAACCTTTAACGAGCCAGGACTGAGTTATAGCAAAGAATTGGTGCAGTGGTTCCATGATATGGAGATACCCGCCCTGTGTACCGACACTATCGCCAACGAGACCACTGTTCATAAAGAGACTGGCATCGCACTCCCACTACATGCCGCACTGATGCGTAACCTCGGCGTGGCCCTCAACGAGATTTGCGACCTGGAAGAGCTAGGGCAGTCCTGCGCCGAGGATAAGCAGTACACCTTCCTCTATGCCGCCGCTCCCATTAAGTTCAAGAACGCAACAGGTGCTCCTGTAAATCCTATTATCATCAAGTAGAGTAACGGTGTAGTTTGGATTGTGTTTTGTGTAGGGTCCCATTTTTAA
>CAXTUE010000012.1:12290-12532 GCA_964247355.1 uncultured Ktedonobacteraceae bacterium
GATTTATCACGTCCTCGTAAGCAATCGAAACGCTAGCAAGGACGTGATAAATCGGTCCCTACACAAAACACAAATTTGGCGAGGAGACTCCATTCATGGATAATTCCGTTCAAAATACATCTGCCTCTAGTATCTCCTATGAGGCTCGTCCCTGGCTCACACACTACGCTACCTATATGCCACATGACGTAACACCATCCTTTACAAACGGCCTCGATATGTTTCTTGCCACGGTACAGGCA
>CAXTUE010000012.1:12562-14151 GCA_964247355.1 uncultured Ktedonobacteraceae bacterium
CTTATGGCGAGCTTGACCGTTGGAGTAGTGCGTTCGCGGCAGCATTGCAAGAGCGTGGCATTGTACGCGGAGACCGTGTTGCGCTCTATCTACAAAACATTCCGCAGTTTCTTATCGCGCTCTACGGTATTTGGAAAGCTGGTGCCATCGTGGTACTCTGCAATCCAATGTTCAAGCACCACGAGCTTGAATATCATCTGAAGGATTCGGGTGCGAAAGGGCTAGTGTGCCTTGAGTCGCTTTACGAGAGTGTTGCGCGTCAAACGGTTGGCACAACGCAGGTTGAATTTGTTGTCTCCACAAACGAGCTTGACTATGCGGAAGAGCCGCTTCCTGCCCTTCTCGCATCCTCGCACAAACAACACTTTTCCGAAACGCTTGACCTGCTTGAATTGCTTACAAAGTACGATGGCAAAATTGTTCAGCATGTCTCGTTTACGCCCAGCGATATTGCCTTTTTAACCTACACGTCAGGCACAACAGGACTTCCAAAGGGAGCCATGAACACACACGCAAATATTGTGTTCAACGCGACCATCTATCGCGACTGGCTACAACTTACCCGGAAAGATGTGGTGCTGGGCGTAGCTCCTTTCTTTCACATCACGGGTCTGGTCGCGCACATCATGGTAGCAGCCCTCGCTGGTATGCCGATCATCACATTCTACAGGTTTGACGCGGCTGAGTCGTTGCGCTTGATTGAAAAATGGCACGCGAGCTTTACCGTTGGCTCTATCACTGTGTTTATCGCACTGGTAAACCATCCCGACATCAAGACACGACAACTCTCATCACTGACAAAAGCCTGTAGCGGGGGTGCTCCTGTATCGCCTTCTATTGTCGATAATTTTCAGAAGGTGACAGGCATCTATATTCACAACATCTACGGTCTTACTGAAACGACCTCGCCCTCACATATGACGCCACTTGGAGCACATGCACCAACCGATACAGAGTCGGGTGCTCTCTCTGTTGGAGTGCCGATACCCAACACAATTTGTAAAATTGTCGATGTTGCCACCGGCACGGAGCTTCCTCCTGGCGAAATTGGTGAACTGGTCACAAAGGGGCCGGAGGTTGTTGCTGGCTACTGGAACAAGCCCCAGGAAACTGCATTCGCCATTCGTGACGGCTATCTCTTCACTGGTGATGTCGCGAAAATGGATGACGCGGGATGGTTCTACATCGTTGACCGCAAGAAAGATATGATTATCGTTGCGGGCTATAAAGTGTGGCCACGCGATGTCGAGGATGTCCTGTACCAGCATCCTGCCGTACGTGAGGCGGCGGTTATAGGCATACCGGATGAATATCGAGGCGAGACCGTCAAAGCATTTGTTGCCCTAAAAAGCGACTACGAGGGGCGCATTACCGCAGAGGAGTTAATCGCCTTCTGCAAAGAGCGCATGGCGAACTACAAGTATCCGCGCTTCATCGAGTTCCTACCAGAGTTGCCGAAGACGACCACAGGCAAATACCTACGACGCGAACTACGCGACAAAGCACGTAGCTAGAGACCAGGGTGGCGCCACGGGGCGTTTTACCCTGGGGCACCCAGCTAGTTGCGACAGTCACATTAACAAAAGAAA
>CAXTUE010000012.1:14161-16087 GCA_964247355.1 uncultured Ktedonobacteraceae bacterium
GCCCACAGTTAGAGACCAGGGCGCCCACAAGGGGCGTTTTCCCCCTTGCGGGCGCCCTGGTCGTGGAGACTTACCCTTTCGCGTCTTCATACATCTTGAATTGTAGGAAGCGATTTGAGAGATCAGCGTCCTTAAGCGTAACGCCCCGCATAGTTCGTTCGATCAAAAATTGGTTAAGTTTAGAAATGTCTTGACCATTCTCCTCATAGAACGCGATCTGGTAGTCGGCACCTGTCCCATGTGCATCGTCCACCAGCCCACGCAGGTAGTTCATTTCCCGACGACTTCCAAGATCGTCCACCACCTCATCTACAAAATCTAGGAGTTCGCGGATAGAATCGCGCATACTGACAAGGCGTTTCTGTGAAAAGTCGACAACCTCGGCATCGAGACCGTAACGCATGGCACGCCACTTATTTTCCTCGATATAGTCACGCTTCAATACCGGTGTCGGCTTGCCACGCTCCTCAAGATAAGTCAGCTTTGCTACCATTGCCTGACATAACGCGGCTATCGCGAGCGTGTCATCTATCGTTCCAGGCATGTCACAGGCGCGAAACTCGATAGTATCAAAGAAGGGGTGTGGGCGGATATCCCACCATATTTTCTTGCCATTGTCGATACAGCCCATGTCGATCAAATCTTGCACATAGGTATCAAAGTGCTTCCGGTCCTCGAACAACTCTGGCATACCACTGCGAGGAAAACGCTTCCATACAACAGAGCGATAGGACTTAATACCCGTCATACGTCCCTGCCAGAAAGGAGAGTTTGAGGAAATCGCGATCAGGTGCGGCAACCACGTGCGCACCTGATTCATCATACGAATAGCGCGTTCTTTGTCCTCTACTCCAACATGTACATGTAGGCCAAAAATCATGATAGAGCGTCCAATGTCCTGATATTCTTGTTCTAAATCAATATAGCGTTGACCATCGGTACGTTCTTGATCAACCCAGTGTGAACTCGGATGAGTACCCCCACTTATTAAGGCTAACCCCTCCTCGTTAGCAAGTCGGCTCAGCAATACACGTAATGTATGCAGTTCGGTACGAGCAGCTCCTATATCAGGAAACACATTTGAGATCAATTCAACCGTGTTTTGCAACATCTCAGGTTTAATCTGCTCCTCTAAATAAGGCGCGCCCTTCGACAACACACTCTGCGCGCATGAGCATAACTCACCCGATTCACGCCGTACCAACTGAAATTCCTCTTCGATACCGAGTGAAAAACGGTTTGCCATATCTATAATACTCCTTGCATTGTCTGCTTTAACAAAAACGCGATCACTTCCTGCGTACTTTGGGTCTCGCGATAAATCGCCATTTGTCGATCTGCTCCTGTTCCTCGTGTATCATCTAGCAACGTACGAAGATATGTTAGCTCACGGCGACTGCCTAAATCATCCACCACCTCGTCAACAAAATCGAGTACCTCATGTATAGAGTTCCGCATAGGTATACGACGACGTAACGCGAAATCGACGTATTCCGCATCCAGGCCATATCGCATAGCACGCCATTTGTTTTCCTCGATATAGCGACTTCTGACAATAGGCACTGTTTTTCCCTGCTCGTGCAAAAGCACCAGTTTCGCAACCAGTGCCTGACAGAGTGCCGCGATACCCAGCGTATCCTCAATCGTCAAAGGCATATCACATACACGGAACTCGATGGTATCGAAATAGGCATGTGGACGCACGTCCCACCAGATTTTCTTGCCATCGTCGATACAGCCCATGTCGATCAAGTCCTGCACATACATGTCAAACTCTTTCCATGAAGGAAACACGTATGGGATACCACTGCGTGGAAAGCGATTCCACTGCACGGCACGATACGACTTGATACCCGTCATGCGACCAGACCAGAACGGCGCATTGGTTGAGAGTGCCAGCAAATGTGGCAACCATGTACGCACCTG